>JAJZPJ010000048.1 GCA_021811225.1 Pseudomonadota bacterium | reverse complement strand
TCCTCCATGCTGAAGTCGAGCAGGATGGGCTCGTGCCCCCGGCCCGCGATCAGGTCCTTGACCAACAGGATGTCCTCGCCGCGGGTGTCCAGATTGCAGACGATGACGATGCTTTTCTTACTCATGGTGCACAGATCCTCCATTGCGCCGCTCGCCGGCAGCCCGCCAATCCCGGCGGGCTGCCGGCGACGATCACTTCTTCGCCGACTTCTTGACTTCGGGCCGGGTCAGCCGGTCGATCATGTCGGCCACCGGGCTCGCGCCGGTAAAGCCATACTCGTTCCAGCGATCCGAGACCTTCTGCAGCACGGCGCGGTCCATGAAGATCTCGTTGGGCTTGTTGGCCCACTCGAAGGGCGTGCAGGCGTCGAGGATGATCCGGCTGACGACCTCGCGCGCCTCGATCGGCAGACCGGGATCGAGCGGCGTCGAGCGGCCGCGGTCGATGATCTGGGCCGAGCGCTTGGGATCGAAGCGGGTGGCCAGCGCCCACCAGACGCGGTCCATGTCGTCGGCGGCGATGTCGTGGTCGACCACGATCACGCCCTTGACGCCGTAGTGCCCGGTGGTGCTGCCGAGCACCGCGTCGGCGACGTGATTGGAGTGTCCCGGATACATCTGGCGCACCGAGACGATGACCCAGAAGCGGCCGGTGGCCGCGGCCGGGAAGTAGACGCTCTGGATGCCGGGCACCTTCATGGTCTCCAGGTCGTGCCACAGCGTCGCGGTGCGGTTCAAGGACTGGATCATGTGGATGTCGTTGATCGGCTTGCCCACCGTGGTCGCCCAGAAGATCGGCTTGTTGCGGTAGAGGATGCGCTTGACCCGCAGCACCGGCTTGGGATAGTCCTTGCCCTTGTTGCCCGAGTAGTAGCCGGTGTATTCGCCGAACGGTCCCTCGTCCATCAACTCGTTGGGGTCGATGAAGCCCTCGGCGATGATCTCGGCGTTGGCCGGATAGGTGAGACCGGTGAGATCCGACTTGAACACCTCCACCGGCCGGCCGCGCAGCGAGCCGGCGACGTCGTACTCGTCGGTCTGGGCGCTGACCAGGGTGGAGCTGGCCAGGAACAGCACCGGATCGCAGCCGACCACGTAGGCGGCGGGCATCAGCTCGCCGCGCGCCTGGTACTTCTTCATGTGCATGTCGCCGTGCTTGCCCTTGATGATCTGCGAGCCGAGGATGTTCTTGCCCAGCACCTGGGCGCGATAGGTGCCCAGGTTGGTCCAGCCGGTATCGGGATCCTGGGTCACCATGAAGGCGGAGGTGCCGAAGAAACGGCCGCCGTCGTCGGGATAGAACCAGGGCGAGGGAAACTTGTCGAGGTCGACCGCGTCGCCCTCGACGACGTTCTCCATCACCGGCGGCTTGTCGACGAACTTGGGCTTGATCATCTGCTTGGTGGTGAGCTCCATCCACTTCCGGGAGAGCTGGCACATCGACAGCGACGGGTCCTGCTCCAGGCAGATGGCGATCCGCTGCGGCGTGGTGAAGGCGCTGGTGAACACCGGGATGTCGTAGCCCTTGACGTTCTCGTAGAGCAGGGCCGGGCCCTTCTGTTCCTCATTCACCTTCGAGACGTGGCACAACTCGTACTTCCAATCCACCTCGGTCTTGACGCGGCTCAATACGCCGTTCGCCTCGAGGGCGGCGATGTAGCTGCGCAGGTCGTTGATGGGTTTTACTTTTGCAGGCGCTTTCATGTTGTCTCCATAAGGGTATTTAAAAAAACTGCTGCCGAACCGTTCATGTCACTCTCTTGCCCGCGAGCATGCCGGACAGGATGTAATCCATCGCCGAGGCGCCGGGATTGGCGATCGGGGCCTGTCGCTTTTCGCTCCACACCGTCTCGGGACGGGCCTGCAGGATGAAGATGTTGCCGCCTGAGGGCAGGTCCTTATCCACCGCCCATTCGATGTCCATCGGACGGCCGTAGTGCTTCTCGATCTGCTTGCCCATCCAGGCCAGCTCGGTGATCTCGTCGTCGATCAGGGACTGCACCGTCTGCCGCTCGATCGGCACCTCCATCGCCCGGGACACCTGGGTCTGGAGATCGACCGTGTAGCAGACCTCCTTGCGCGAGACGGTCCGGTCGATGATGTCCAGGGTCACCTTGTTCACCACGAAGTTATCCGGCGTCACCTCGCCCGAGACCACCGCTTCGCCGAAGCCGAAGCTGGAATCGATGACGATCACCGAGCGGTCGCCGTTGGCCGGGTGGATGGTGAACATCACTCCGGCGGTGTAGGAGTTGGACATCTTCTGCACCCCGACGCTGATCGCCATCTGCTCGTCGTCGTAGCCGCGGTTGGCCCGGTAGGCGATGGCCCGGCCGGTGTACAGGCTGGAGATGCAGCGGCGCATGTGCGCGAGCACCTCGTCGGTGCCGCGGATCCACAGATAGGTGTCCTGCTGCCCGGCGAAGCTGGCGCCGGGCAGATCCTCGGCGGTGGCGCTGGAGCGCACCGCCACCGGCACCGCCGGCACGCCGCAGCGCAGCGACAGCCGGCGATAGTTCTCGGCCACCAGATCCTCCATCTCGGCGGAGAAGGGCTGCGCCTCGATCGCCGCGCGGATGGAGGCGCTGGCGTTCTCCAGCGCCTCCATGTCCTGGCAGTCGAGACGGTCGAGCAAGCGCTTCAATTCCCGGTCGATGCCCGCTTCGGCCATGAAGCGGCGATAACCCTCGGTGGTCAGGGCGAAGCCGGGCGGCACCCGCACCCCGGCGTTGATCAGCTCGCCCAGCGAAGCGCACTTGCCCCCGACCAGCGGCACCGATTCGCTCCGGCATTGCTCGAACCAGCAGAGCAGCGGCGGACCCGCCTTCGCTGCGCCCTCCGCCCCGCCGCCAAACCTCACCGCTGCACTGTCCATGACCGCACCCTCCGTAGCGCTAGCGAACGATATTGATGACGCCGGAGGAGCCATCGACGCGCAGCATCATCCCGGACTTGATCACCTTGGTCGCGTGGCCGGTGCCGACCACCGCCGGCAGGCCATACTCGCGGCAGACGATCGCGGCGTGGCTCATCACCCCGCCGACGTCGGTGACGCAGGCCTTGATCTTGGCGAATGCCGGCGCCCAGGAGGGCGAAGTGGTCGGCGCCACCAGGATCTCGCCTTCCTGCAGTTGCCCCACCTCCGCCACCGTCTTGCACACCCGGGCGCGGCCCTCGACGATGCCGGGGCTGCCGGCGAAACCCTTGAGTTCGGTGATGCTGTCGGGGTCCTTGACCTCCTGCACCGCCGACCAGTCGGTCAGCGACTTGTTGGTCACGCCCCAGAGCACGATGGTGAAGGGTTCCTGGATCACCTCGGGGGCGGTGCCGATGGCCGGCGGCGCGCTCCATTCCTTGAACTTCTGCATCACGCCCTTGCGCCAGACGATCTCCTTGGGCCAGACCTTGGTGCCGCGCGGGGTGACCCCGGTGGCCCAGGCGGTGACCACGTCCCACAGCGCCTGCTTGATTTCGTCGCGGCGCAAGAGCCAGATGTCCTCGACCTCCTCGATCATGCCGTGTTCCTTCATGACCGCGCCGACCTCGCGCATCTTGTTCCAGAACAAGGAGTGGAACCAGTGCTCGACGTAGAATAGATGGTTCTCGACGTAGGGAAACACCGTCGTGGCGCAGCCCAACAATTCGTCGAACTGCTTGCGGTCCTCCTCCTTGTCGATCAGGCCGCGATACTCGGCGATGATCCGGTCGCGCTCGGCGCGCACCTTCTCGGTCGGGCGCTCGATCGACACGCCCTGCTTGATCTTGCCGATGTAGGTGGCGATGCCCGAGAGCGGCACGTCCATCTGGTCGTTCCAGGAACGATCGTGGTGGAACCAGCCGGTGCCGGTGGACACGTTGAACCAGGGCTCGCGCGCGGCGTCCAGGGCCGCCAGCCACTGTTTGCCCTTGGCGCTGGCTGCCAGCGCCGCCGCCACCTGGGTCCACGCCGGGCTGCTGGTGAGCGTTCCGTCTACGCCCAGCTCGACCGCCAGCTTCGCCAGCTTCTTCAGTTCCTCGTCGGGCCGGTACATGATCACATCGACGCCGGCGATCATTTGCGTGACGCGCTGCGGCGGTATGCTCGGGAACAGCTTCTGCACGAAGTCGAGGAAGAAGACATAGGCGGCGTAGCCCAGGTTCAGGAACTCGAAGTGGTACTGCCAGCACTTGATGCCGAGGTTGATCAGGTCATCGTAGCTCTTCAGCAGGTGGTAGCCCTGGGACTCGCCGATGGCGTCGGTGACCACGCTCAGGTCTTCCATCTCGGGCAGCTTCGGGATCTGCAGCGCTTCCAGCTCGCGGATCGCGGCTTCCATCTTCACCGTCCACTTGGCTTCCAGCGCATCCCAGTTCTTGAAGTAGTAGCCGGCCCGCTCCATGAAGTGCGGCACCCGCTTGCCGATCTCCTCCGGGTCCTTCACCGGCACCGGCGAGATATAGACGTAGCCGTTGATGATCCGGTGGTCCACGCCGCGCACCGGCGGCACCATGAAGATCCGGTTGTTGTACTGGGACAGCGCCAGATACCAGGCCTCGTCCCAGATCGTGTCGAAGGGATAGAGCGGCTCTGGATAGTGCAGGCCGTCGGCGAACCAGAAGGTGTCCTTCTCGTACTGATTCCGCACCGGGTCGTCGCTGACGAACTGGTACTGGTAGGGATACATTCTTTCCCAGCCTTCGGTGCCGGGGATGGTCTTGGCCTTGACCTCGTGCGGATTCGGAAATTTCATTGCGTGTCTCCTCCTGTGTGGGATGGATGGCTGCTGGTTTCGAGCCTTGCGTGCGCCGGGCTTTGCATCACCCTGCTATGCAGGCGCTGTGCCAGCAGCGCTTGGTGCACGGCAACAAACGGCGCTGATGACGCGCCGAGAGCGCCCGCCGGTGCCGCTCTCCGGGAATTCGAGAAGAGCCGTCGCGGCGCCGACCGAGATCGCCCGGGAAATCGACGCTTGATCAAATCGTGACTATCGCTGCGCGCTGGACGCGCGAATTGATCATTTGGTCAACTGTCGGCGAGCGGCATTGCCGCGCACCCGCCGCGCTCGATCGCGGCTAAAACCGCTTCGTTTGACGTCGATCAATGCGGCCGCATTTTGCGGCGCCTACAAACAATGTTTTGGAGGAGAAGGCAAGATGACCAAGTTGCGCAGCATCGGACGGACCGTCGCCGAGGCACCCGGCGACGACCTGCGCGCGCAGGTCCATTTCTGCCCCGAGACCGGACAGATCTGGCTGCACGAGCACCGCATGCTGCTGGTCCACGCCGAGGCTCAGGCGTCGCTGCGCAAGGAGCTGATCGACACCCTCGGCATGAAGCGCGCGCAGGGCCTGTTCACCCGCATGGGCTACGCCTGCGGCGTGCGCGACGCCGAGCTGGTCAGGATGCGCGCCCACAACGCCAGCGACATCGAGATCTTCATGACCGGGCCGCAACTGCACACGCTGGAGGGGATGGTCAAGGTCACGCCGATCCGGATCGAACTGGACCGGGCCGCCGGCAAGTTCTACGGCGAGTTTCTCTGGGAGAATTCCTGGGAGGGCCAGTGGCACCGGCACTATTACGGCACCCACTCGGAACCGGTGTGCTGGTCGCAGATCGGCTACGCCTGCGGCTACACTTCGACCTTCATGGGCCGGGCCATCCTGTACAAGGAGGTCGAGTGCGTCGGCATGGGCAACAACAACTGCCGGATCGTCGGCAAGCCGGTCGAGGAATGGGAGGACGCCGCCGAGTACACGCGCTTTTTCGACCACGAGTCGATCGCCGACCAACTGATCGATCTGCAGACCCAAGTGGTGGAGTTGCGCTCGTCGATCGGCGAGAAGGAGAACCTGCCCACCGACATGGTCGGCAATTCACCCGGCTTCCGCGCCGCTTACGGGCTGCTGAAGCAGGCGGCGGACAGCCAGATCGCGGTGCTGCTCCTGGGCGAGACCGGGGTCGGCAAGGAGCTGTTTGCCCGCGCGCTGCACGAACGGAGCAGCCGCCGCAAGCGCGCCTTCGTCGCCATCAATTGCGCCGCCATTCCCTTGGAGCTGATGGAGTCCGAGCTGTTCGGCGTCGAGCGTGGCGCGTACACCGGCGCGCAGGTCTCCCGTCCCGGTCGCTTCGAGCGGGCCGACGGCGGCACGCTGTTTCTCGACGAGATCGGCGACCTGCCGCTCTCGGCCCAGGCCAAGCTGTTGCGCGTGCTGCAGGAGGGCGAGATCGAGCGCCTGGGCGACGACAAGACGCGCAGAGTCGATGTCCGGCTGGTCGCCGCCACCAACGGCGACCTGAAGCAACTGGTCAAGGAGGGCCGCTTCCGCCCCGACCTCTATTACCGGCTCAACGCCTACCAGATCAACATCCCGCCGCTGCGCGAGCGCAAGGAGGACGTCGGCCCCTTGGCCAGGAGCTTCCTCGAGAAATACGCCGCGACCAACGACAAGAAGCTGCGCGGCTTCACCGACAAGGCCAAGCGCGCCCTGCTCTCCTATTCCTGGCCGGGCAATATCCGCGAGATGCAGAACATCATCGAGCGCGGCGTGATCCTGGCGCCCAACGGCACGCGCATCGAGGTGGACCACCTCTTTTCCTCGTGCGCCGAAGAACAGCCCAGGGAATTCGGGGTGGACAGCCGCGGCGCGCTCGGCGAGAACAGCGGCGGCAGCGCGAAGTCGCTGTGCGAGGCGGTGTTCAACGGCGTCATGACCCTGGACGAGGTCGAGAGCATGCTGCTCGAAACCGCGGTGGACAAGGCCCGCGGCAATCTCTCCTCGGCCGCCCGGATGCTCGGCCTGACCCGGCCGCAGCTCGCCTACCGCCTGAGACGGCGGCACGAGGGCGAAGGCGCGCGGGCCGAGCGCGCGGCGCCTGCGGCGCAGGCCTGATGACGGCAGCGCGCACGCAGGCGCTCCACTACCTGCGCGCGCACCGCGTCGCGACCCTGGCCAGCATCGGCGCAGAGGGCCCCTGGGCCGCGGCGGTGTTCTATGCCAACGACGGCTTCACCCTGTACTTCCTGTCCTCGCCCGAAAGCCGCCACTGCGCCAACCTGCAGCGCGACGCGCGCGCCGCCGCGACCATCCAGGAGGACTACGCCGACTGGCGGCTGATCAAGGGCATCCAGTTGGAAGGGACGGTCGAATTGCTGTCGGGCACGGATGAGGCCCGTGCGCGCGCGCTCTACGGCGGGAAGTTTCCGCTGGTCGGACGGATCGGAGCTGCGCCGGCGGCGATCGTCCAGGCCCTGGCGAAGGTGCGCTGGTACCGGCTGAGCCCGGCCCACCTCTACTTCATCGACAACTCGGCCGGCTTCGGCAAACGCCGGGAGATCGCGCTGGCCGAAACAAGCTAGCGCCTCAGCTTCGCGGCTGCCGGTAATCGTTTGCGGAATTCGACCGGAAACAAAACGCGCACTAGCGCAGCGCGCGGCGCAGGATCTTGCCGACGTTGGTTTTGGGCAGCTCGCTCCTGAACTCCACCTGCCGGGGCACCTTGTAGCCGGTCAGGTTCTCGCGGCAGTAGGCGATCAGCGCCTCGGCGGTCAGGCTCTCGTCCCGCTTGACGACGAAGATCTTCACCGCCTCGCCGGATTTCTCGTCGGGGACGCCGACCGCGGCCACCTCCAGCACGCCCGGATGCATCGCCACCACCGCCTCGATCTCGTTCGGATAGACGTTGAAGCCGGAGACCAGGATCATGTCCTTCTTGCGGTCGACGATGCGGATGAAGCCCTTCTCGTCGATCACCGCGACGTCGCCGGTGCGCAGGAAGCCGTCGGCCATGATCACCTTGGCCGTCTCGTCGGGCCGGTTCCAGTAGCCCTTCATCACCTGCGGACCGCGCACGCACAGCTCGCCCGCCTCGCCCAGGGCCAGATCGCGGCCCTCGTCGTCCCGGATCGCCACTTCGGTAGACGGCACGGGCAGGCCGATCGAGCCGTTGTAGGCGGCCAGATTGAGCGGATTGATGGTCACCGCCGGCGAGGTCTCGGTCAGGCCGTAAGCCTCGATCAGCGTGTTGCCGGTCACCTGCTTCCACTTTTCGGCCACCGCTCTTTGCACCGCCATGCCGCCGCCCAGCGAGACGTTGAGCTTGCTGAAATCGAGCTTGGCGAAGCCCGGATCGTTGAGCAGGGCGTTGAACAGGGTATTGACGCCGGTGATGGTGGTGAACGGATATTTCGCCAGTTCCTTGACGAAGCCCGGGATGTCGCGCGGGTTGGTGATCAGCACGTTGGTCGCGCCGATCTTGAGGAAGGTCAGGCAATTCGCGGTCAGGGCGAAGATATGATAGAGGGGCAGCGCGGTGATGATGATTTCCCTGCCCTCGGCGAGATAGGGCTTCAACCAGGCGTGCGCCTGCTGCAGATTGGCGATGATGTTGCCGTGGCTCAGCATCGCGCCCTTGGCGACGCCGGTGGTGCCGCCGGTATATTGCAGAAAGGCGATGTCGTCGTGATTGACCGCAACCGGCGTGAAAGCCGCCGCGGCGCCGCGGGAGAGCGCCGTCTTGAAGCCTGTCGCCTGCGGCAGGGAAAAGGCCGGCACCAGCTTCTTGACGTGCCTGACGACGAAATTGACCAGGCCGCCCTTCACCGTGCCGAGCATGTCGCCCAGGCCGGTGACCACGATATGCTTGACCCCGGTCCTGGACAAAACCTCCTGCAAGACGTGGGCGAAGTTCTCGACGACGACGATCGCTTCCGCGCCCGAATCGTTGAGCTGGTGCTCGAGTTCGCGCGGCGTGTACAGCGGGTTGCAATTGACCACGGTGAGTCCGGCGCGCAGCGCCCCGAAGATGCAAATCGGGTACTGCAGCACGTTGGGCATCATCACCGCGATGCGCGCGCCCCGCTTGAGCCCCAGCACCGACTGGCAGTAAGCGGCGAAGTCGCGCGTCAGACGATCCAGTTCGGCATAACTGACCGCCTTGTCCATGTTGATGTAGGCGGTTCTGGAACCGAACTGACCGGCGCTGTTCTCGAACAGGGCGCCGAGGGAGGCGAATTCATCGACGTCGATATCGGCGGGAATGCCCGCCGGGTAGCTCTTGAGCCAGATCCTATCCATGTTGCCTCCAGTGACGCGGCGGGGCCGGCAGCCAGAATCAGCGCTCGAGCAGGCCGAACTTGTCCTTCACCTTCAGCCACTCATCGGCGTCCGCCGGCGGTTCCTTGCGTTCGATGATCGGCTTCCAGACTCTCGCCAGCTCGGCATTCAAAGCGGTGAAACGCTCCTGACCGGCGGGCACGTCATCCTCGGCATAGATCGCCTCGGCCGGGCACTCGGCGACGCACAAGGTGCAGTCGATGCACTCGTCGGGATCGATGACGAGGAAGTTGGGGCCCTCCCGGAAACAATCGACGGGGCAGACATCGACGCAGTCGGTGAATTTGCATTTGATGCAGGATTCAGTCACAACATAGGTCATCGCGGGCCACCTTCGCAGAGTTCAGGAAAGGCGAAGTATAAGCGAAGCGCCCGCGGGCGGCCAAATTGCGCCCGGGCGCCGGCACGGCCATGATCGCAACATTTCGAAACAAAAATAGTCGTTGCGCATATTGCATGCGGATCGGATAACACTTATACTAAGGACGTACCACTTAGGTAATATTATCTAAGCCATTGTATTACAACAACGTACTTCCCACATAAGGATTCGATCATGAAGAGTATGGAAAATATCGACGCCCGCGAAATCCGGCGCAAGCTCGCGATGAACCAGCAGCAGTTCTGGTCCAAGCTGGGCGTGACGCAGAGCGGCGGCTCCCGCTACGAGAGCGGGCGCAACATGCCGCGTCCGGTGCAGCAGTTGCTGCGTCTGGTGCATGTCGAACAGATCGATATCGCCAAGGTGAAGCGCGAGGACTTCGAAATCGTCGAGTTCCTGAAGTCCCAGGATCCGGAGCTCTACAAGTCCCTCAAGAAGCAGGCGCGCAGCAGCAAGAGCAAGAAAGCCGCTTGATGGCGGCCCGGCACCTGTGAGGTGTCAGCACCTCACAGGCGTCAAGGACTGACGCAGACCTGCAGTCCCTGCTCGCGCAGCCGGCCGGCCAGGGCTTCGAGCCAAGCCTCCGGCAAGCGGGCCAGGCGCGGCGCCTGTTGCGAGGGGCGCGCCAGACCGTAGAGATGGACGCCGGCGATGCTCCCCTTGGCTCTGCCGAGCAAGGCCAGCCAGGATGCCAGATGCGCCTCGTCCGGGGGATTGCCGTCTTGCGCGAAAACGCAGGTCTGCACCCAGGTCGGACACAGTTCGGCGCAGCGCAGCAGACGCCTCAGAACCAGTTCAGGATCGAGATCGACGCCGTTGATGCGGCGTATCGCTTCCCGGCTGCCCGCATCCATCTTGAACCACACTTCGCCGTTGCGTCGGCCCAGACGCGCGATGCCCGCCCTCACCGGCGCCCGGTCGAGGCCGCTGCCGTTGGTGATCAGGCGCAGCTTGACCGCGCCCGGCAGACCGGAGCGATCCAGAACCCGTTCGACGAGTTCGACCGCCTGGAGGAATTCGCGCACGCTGGTCGCCTCGCCGTTGCCGGAAAAAGCCACGTCCTCGATCCGCCGCGCGCCTTCGGGCACGCGCGTGCGCATGAAATCGCCGTGCAGCGCTTGCGCCAGGAACTGGGTCAATTCCCGCGCCAGCAGGTCGAGGTCGATGACCGGGGCGGCGCCGCGCACCAGGTTCGGCACCTGGCAATAAATGCAGTGCCAGTTGCAGGCGTTGTTCGGATTGAGATTGATGCCGATCGAGACGCCGCCGGCGCGGCGCGAGACGACCGGATAGACGTAGGTCATGCCGGCGCTGTCGCGGCTGTGGTCGGCTGTGCCTAGTGGCTGGGGTTTCATCTGGCGGCGCTTGGGGAACGAAAGTGGATTTTGGCGGGTGCTATAATCCGCCGCCTCTCCCCCCACCGCAAGACTTTTCGCAACCATGCAGATCACCCGCCGCCTCGAATTCGACGCGGGCCATCGCATCCCCGACCATCAGAGCCAGTGCCGCCACCTGCACGGGCACCGCTACGCGCTCGAAGTGACGCTGTCGGGCGAGATCATCGAGGCCAGCGGCCAACCGGCCAACGGCATGGTCATGGACTTCTCGGAAATCAAGGCGCTGGCCAAGCACCACCTGGTCGATGCCTGGGACCACGCCTTCCTCGCCTATCGCCTTGACACCGCGGTGGTCGAATTCCTCGCCGGCCTGCCCGGGCACAAGACCGTGCTGCTCGATGCCGTGCCCACGGCGGAGAACCTCGCGGCGCTCGCCTTCGCGACGCTGGCCCCCATCTACCGCGACACCTACGGCAATCACCTGCGTCTGGAACGGGTGCGCCTGTTCGAGACCCCCAACTGCTGGGCCGACGCGCTGCGCGCCGATTTCGCCTGACGCCGGGGACTGCCGCTGCCGTCACTGCGAGGCCGCAGGCCGCGGCAATCCCGACCCCCGGTTTCGATCAGCGGAACCGTATTTTGCAAATTGACGAGCCGCCTGCCCTGCTTCAGACTAGCGAGCCGTGTATCGGTCCGCGCCCGACCAAGCCGCGCGACCGGTTGCTGGCCGCCACCAGCGGCAATTTCTAAAATAACGGGACGCCAAAGGAGAAATGCCATGCTCGGACAGATGATGAACATGCCGCTGCTGATCTCTAGCCTGATCCGGCACGCCGACGAGTTTCACGGCGATACGGAAATCGTCTCGCGCCTGCCCGAGGGCGGCATCCACCGCTACACCTATAGTGATGCGCATCGCCGCTCGCGCCAGCTCGCCAACGCGCTCGGCGCGCTCGACGTCAGGAACGGCGAGCGCGTCGGCACGCTGGCCTGGAACACCCACCGTCATTTCGAGATCTACTACGGCGTCTCGGGCATCGGCGCGGTCTGCCACACCATCAACCCGCGCCTCTTCCCCGAGCAGATCGCCTACATCATCAACCACGCCGAAGACAGCCACGTCTGCTTCGACATCACCTTCGCGGCGCTGGTCGAGGAGCTGGTGCCGCACTGCCCCGGGGTCAAGCGCTGGATCGCGCTGTGCGGCCGCGAGCACCTGCCCAAGGGCGACAAGATCCCCAATCTGCTGGCCTACGAAGACCTGATCAATTCGCACTCCGACGCTTACGAGTGGCCGGAGTTCGACGAGAACACCGCCTCGTCGCTGTGCTATACGTCGGGGACCACCGGCAACCCCAAGGGCGTGCTCTTCTCGCACCGTTCGACGGTGCTGCACGCCTACGCCGCGGCCCTGCCCGACGGCCTCAACCTGTCGGCGCGCGACTCGGTGCTGCCGGTGGTGCCGATGTTCCACGTCAATGCCTGGGGCCTGCCCTACAGCGTCGCCCTGACCGGCGCCAAGTTCGTCCTGCCCGGCGCGCAGCTGGACGGCAACAGCCTGTGCGAGCTGTTCGAATCGGAAAGGGTGACGCTCTCGGCCGGCGTGCCGACCATCTGGCTGAGCCTGCTGCAGCACCTGCAGGCCAAGGGGCTCAAGCCCTCGACCGTCAAGACCCTGGTGATCGGCGGCTCCGCCGCGCCGCCGGCGCTGATCCGGAGCTTCGACGAGCAGTTCGGCATCACCGTGGTGCACGCCTGGGGCATGACCGAGATGAGCCCGCTGGGCACCGCCAATACCTTCAAGCAGAAGCATCTGGCGCTGTCCGCGGCGGAAAAGGACAAGATCCGCGTCAAGCAGGGCCGGCCGCTCTACGGCGTGCAGCTGAAGATCGTCGACGGCGAGGGCAAGGAACTGCCCCACGACGGCAAAGCCTTCGGCGACGTCCTGGTGCGCGGCCCGTGGATCGTCGCCAGCTACTACAAGGGCGAGGGCGGCAACCCGCTGCGTGACGGCTGGTTCCCCACCGGCGACGTCGCCACGCTGGACGCCGACGGCTACATGCAGATCACCGACCGCTCGAAGGACGTGATCAAGTCCGGCGGCGAGTGGATCTCCTCGATCGACATCGAGAACCTCGCGGTCGCCCATCCGTCGGTGGCCGAAGCGGCGGTGATCGGCGTCGCCCATCCGAAGTGGGACGAACGGCCGCTGCTCCTGGTGATCAGGAAGCCGGGCATGGAGGTGACACGCGAGCAGATGCTCGAATTCATGCGCGACAAGATCGCCAAGTGGTGGCTGCCCGACGACGTGGTGTTCGTAGATTCCCTACCCCACACCGCCACCGGAAAACTGCTGAAGACCAAGCTGCGCGAACAGTTCCACGACTACCGGCTGCCCACCGCCTGACCCGACAAGGACCAACCATGACCCAACCTGCTCGGCAAGACCGCGAAGATCGAACGATGAACGAGCGCTACAAGTACTACTGGGAGGACTTCCCGGTCGGCGCCACGCGCGAGTTCGGCAATATGACGCTGTCCCAGGACGACATCGTGCGCTTCGCCCGGGAGTTCGATCCCCAGCCCTTCCATATCGACGAAGCTGCCGCCCGGGAATCGGTGTTCGGCGGCATCATCGCCAGCGGCTGGCATACCTGCTCGCTGGCGATGCGCATGATGTGCGACGCCTACCTGCTCGAAGCCGCCAGCCTCGGTTCTCCCGGACTGGACGGCGTCAAGTGGTTGAAGCCGGTGCGCCCGGGCGACACCCTGCGGGTGCGCTTCACCGTGATCGAGGCGCGGCCGCTGGAGAGCAGGCCCGGGGTCGGACTGATCGGCTCGCACTGGCGGATGTTCAACCAGAAGGACGAATGCGTGATGGAAATGGAAGGCCACGGCATGTTCCGCCGCCGGCCGGCCGCCTGAAGATCGACCAAGGATAAAACATGCCCAAGACCGAAATCGCCAGACTCGCGGATCTCGCCGGCCGCGTCGGCGAGGAACTGGCCGTCAGCGACTGGCTGGAAGTCAGCCAGGAGCGGATCATGCAGTTCGCCGAAGCCACCGGCGATCACCAGTGGATACACACCGACCCGGCCCGCGCGGCCAAGGAATCGCCCTACGGCGGCACCATCGCCCACGGCTATCTGACCCTGTCGCTGCTGGCCAAATTCGCCCAGGACAGCGTCAAGGCCGGCGACGTCCGGATGGGCGTGAACTATGGCCTGAACCGGGTGCGCTTCACCGCCCCGGTGCGCGCCGGGAAATCCGTCCGCGCCCGCTTCAAGCTCGCCGCCTTCGAGACTATCCCCGGCGGCGCCCAAGTCACCTGGGCCGCCACGGTGGAGATAGACGGCAGCGACAAGCCCGCCTGCATCGCCGAGATGGTATCGCGCTGGTACGTCTGAGGTCCGACCGAGCCGGGGAAAATTCCGTCTGGTCACGCGCAGCGACTTCGACGGCCTGATCCGCGCCTGTCGAAGCAACTGGACATGATCGGCGCCGACGGCTGAGCCCGCCCCGCGGCGGGCTCAATCGCCTTCCGGAGCGGTCAGCGCCTGCAACTCCTCATGGCGGCGCTGCGCCGCGACCACCTCGTGGCGGGTCGGGACCCGCCCCATCAGCGCCACCACCGCTCGGCCCAACGCCGAATCCGGCCATCTCCAGCCAGGATTGCTGCCGAATGCGGCGGCGCCGCGATCGGCCAAGGCGATGATCTCGTCGAGATCGTCTTCGCTAAGGTTCATGATTGAAGCCCGAATAATGTGTCTGACGAACTATGCCAGCAAACCCCCGAGCTTGCATGAGCCGGCAGAGTCCGGCAGCGATTGCTGCGCCGCTTGCACAGTCGATCGCGACGGCTTAGACCGCGGTGTTGATGATGGTGCCGGTCACCTGGCCCTGGGTATTGACCACCGGCGGCACCGGGGCGGCGCCCGTGCCCGGGGCCGTCGTGCTCGGCGTCGCCGGGATGGACGCCAGCTTGCGGTCGAGCATCTGATTGATGGTGTTCGATAGGCTGGTGATCCCCTGCTGCGTGGCCGTCACGGCCGCCAGCCCTTGCCGCGCCTGATCGGCCTGCTGCTGCGCCTGATCGGATTGGAGGGTCAGCGAGCGGGCGGTCTCTTGCGCCTTTTCGGCGGTGCGCTGCGCGGCGTCAGCCTGGGCCCTCAGCGACTGGGCGGTCTGCTCCGCTTGATCGGCATTGCGCTTCGCCTGCTGCACCATGATCTGCTGCAAGCCGGATTGGGTCGCGCTGGAGAGGGAGGAGACGGGTGCCATGGGTAGTTCCGCCGTTGCCTGACAAAATCATAGCCCCAAGCGCGGCGGACGGCAAGACGGTCCGGATGGCTAGCGGCGCCCCGAATCGTCCTCCCCGAACTTGAGCTGGTAGCCGATCGGCAGCAGGCGCAGGCCGAAGCGTTTCTCGATCGTGCCCCACAGGCCGCGCGGGAGGTAGAGGGCGAACACCACGGCGGTGGCGCCCAGGCCGACGAGATACCAGACGCCGCTGGCGCCGAACAGGCTTTCCA
>JAJZPJ010000296.1 GCA_021811225.1 Pseudomonadota bacterium | reverse complement strand
ACGAGGAGGTCGCCGCCTTTCTCGCCGGACTCCTGCTCGAACGCTATCCGGCCTTGCTGGAGAAGCGTTACGGCTTTTCCGTCGCGGGTCTCGACGGTGTGGGCGTCGTCGAGGCGGTGGCGAGGCGGCGCGGTTTTCTCGTGAAGGGCGGCGCTGCGGATCTGGAGAAGGCCGCGATCACGCTGCTGCAGGACTACCGCGACGGCATCCTGGGCAGGATCAGTCTGGAGACGCCCCAGACGCGCGCCGCCATGCTGGCGGCGAAAAAATCTGCCGCCGATTAGGGCAGACAGAAGCGCCGTTCGAGTTCGGACAGTCCCAGCGCCGCGAGCAATTCGCTCAGGCGCTCGCCCGGCCGCCGGCGCGGCAGGTCCCGGTCTTGAGCGATGATCAGCTCGTTCTTCAGCGAGTGCTCCCAGCCCACCAGCTCGGTGACGCTGACCTGGTAGCCGTGCGCTTCGAGCTGCAGGCAGCGCAGCACGTTGGTGAGCTGGCTGCCGAACTCCCTTGTGTGCAGCGGATGGCGCCACAGTTCCGAGAGCGCGCCGGCCGAGAGCGCGGCGGCCTTGTTGCGTCTGAGCACCGCCGCCACCTCGGCCTGGCAGCAGGGCACCAGCACGATGAAGCGCGCCCGCTTCTTCAGCGCGAATAAAATCGCGTCGTCGGTGGCGGTGTCGCAGGCGTGCAGCGCCGTGACCATATCCACCTCATCTGGCAGTTCCTCGGCAACGATGGCCTCGGCCACCGACAGATGATGGAAACTCATGCCCGGGAAACCCAGCCGATCGGCCAGCGCGCGGGATTTCGTCACCAGCTCCGCGCGGCTCTCGATGCCATAGACCCGGGCGGCATCGTTCTTCGCCTTGAAGCACAGGTCGTAGAGGATGAAGCCCAGATAGGACTTGCCGGCGCCGTGGTCGACCAGACGGATGTCGGGATGCCCGATCTCGCCGAGCAAGGGCTCGATGAACTGGACCAGGTGATAGACCTGCTTCAGCTTGCGCCGGCTGTCCTGGTTCATCCTGCCCTCGCGGGTGAGGATGTGCAGTTCCTTCAAGAGCTCGAGCGACTGGCCGGGCCTGATCTCGTGCGCCTCCTGGGCCGGCTCGCGCTTCGCCATCAGTGGCTGATCGGCTTGTAGCGGATGCGTTTCGGTCGCGCGCCTTCCTCGCCCAGGCGCTTCCTCTTGTCGGCCTCGTAGTCCTGGTAATTCCCGCTGTAGAAGCTCCATTGGGAATCGCCCTCGCAGGCGAGGATGTGGGTGGCGATGCGGTCGAGGAACCAGCGGTCGTGGGAGATCACCAGCACGCAGCCGGCGAATTCCAGCAGCGCGTCCTCCAGGGCGCGCAGGGTCTCGACGTCGAGGTCGTTGGAGGGTTCGTCGAGCAGCAGCACGTTGCCGCCGGCGATCAGGGTCTTGGCCAGGTGCAGCCGGCCGCGCTCGCCGCCGGAGAGGTCGGCGACGCGCTTTTGCTGGTCGCCGCCCTTGAAGTTGAAGCGGCCGATGTAGGCGCGCGAGGGCGTCTCGAAGCGGCCGACGGTGAGGATGTCGGCGCCGCCGGAGATCTCCTCGAACACCGTCTTGCCGCCGGACAGCGCCTCGCGCGACTGCTCGACGTAGGCCAGCTTCACCGTCGGCCCGATCGCCACCTCGCCGGCATCCGGTTGCGCCTGCCCCGCGATCATCTTGAACAGCGTCGACTTGCCGGCGCCGTTGGGGCCGATGATGCCGACGATGGCGCCGGGCGGCACCGAGAAGGACAGCTTGTCGATCAGCAGGCGGTCGCCGAAGCCCTTGGAGACCTCCTTGAATTCGATCACCTGGTTGCCCAGGCGCTCGGCCACCGGGATGAAGATCTCCTGGGTCTCGTTGCGCTTCTGGTATTCCTCCGAGGCGAGCTCGTTGAAGCGCGCCAGGCGCGCCTTGCTCTTGGCCTGGCGCGCCTTGGGATTCTGCCGCACCCATTCGAGCTCCTGCTTCATCGCCTTGGTGTGGGCGTCCTCCTGCTTCGCTTCGGTCTCCAGCCGCTGCTCCTTCTGCTCCAGCCAGGACGAGTAGTTGCCCTTCCAGGGAATGCCGCGGCCGCGGTCGAGTTCCAGGATCCACTCGGCGGCGTTGTCGAGGAAGTAGCGGTCGTGGGTCACCGCCACCACGGTGCCCGGGAAGCGGGTGAGGAACTGCTCCAGCCATTCCACCGATTCGGCGTCGAGGTGGTTGGTCGGCTCGTCGAGCAGCAGCATGTCGGGCTTGGACAGCAGCAGCCGGCAGAGCGCGACGCGGCGCTTCTCGCCGCCCGAGAGGTGCGCGATGCGTGCGTCCCAGGCCGGCAGCCCCAGCGCGTCGGCGGCGACTTCGAGCTGGTGGTCGAGGTCGCTGCCGGCGGTGGCCAGGATGGCCTCGTACTTGGCCTGCTCGGCGGCGAGTTGGTCGAAGTCGGCGTCGGGCTCGGCGTAGGCGGCATAGACCGCGTCGAGCTTGGCCTGCGCCTCGAACACTTCGCCCATGCCCTGTTCCACCGCCTGGCGCACCGTCTGCTCCGGATCGAGCTGCGGCTCCTGGGGCAGGTAGCCGATCTTGATCCCGGGCATGGCCACCGCCTCGCCTTCGATCTCCTTGTCCAATCCGGCCATGATTCTCAGCACCGTGGATTTTCCCGAGCCGTTCAGGCCGAGCACGCCGATCTTGGCGCCGGGGAAGAAGGACAGCGAGATGTCCTTGAGGATCTGGCGCTTGGGCGGCACGATCTTGCCGACGCGGTTCATGGTGAAAACGTATTGGG
>JAJZPJ010000295.1 GCA_021811225.1 Pseudomonadota bacterium | reverse complement strand
GCGCCGGAGATCCAGTCGTCGCCGCTCGCCCCCTCCATGGTGTCGTAGCCCTGGTCGATCAGCATCACCACCGCGTAACGGTGATAGGGCTCGATCGCCGTGCCGTCCTCCTGGTGCGAATACCAGGCATAGGGCGGGATTTCGCAGATGCCCGTCAGGTCGGCGCCCAGGCAATAGGAGAGCGACTTGAGCGCGCGCGCATTGGCCGCCGGGTCGTCGAAGCCGTTCGCCGCTGCGCCCACCGCGCCATCCTGGAGCGGGACCAGGGCGCGGATCGCCTGGAGCAGGCTGTAGGAGAAGGGCGTCTTGAACGCGAAGCGCGTCCGCTCCCGCCTCGTCCGCTCGCCCAGGTCGCCGTGCAGCGCCCGCTGGAAGAAGGCGGCGCGCTTGGGCACGCGCGGCACCTCGGCGTCCAGGATCAGCGTCGTCGGTCTGTCCGCGCGCTTGACGGTTTCCATCGGATAGCGGCTGAGATGCGAGGCGCGCTGCATCTGGCGCTGGCGCTCCCTGCCCGATTGCGCGCCGTTGATGCCCCACCAGTAACGCAGTCCACGGCTCGCCAGCGCGTCGGCGTGCAGCGGTCGGTCGGGAATCAGTTCGTAGTCGGTGGCGACCGCCGCCAGCGAGAATCGCCGTTCCAGGTAGGGAATCGCGATGGTCGATCCGGTGCGCACGGCCAGGCCTGAGAGCACCGCCAGCTTCTCGAGGTCCAACGCGCCGTGTCCGGCGATATGGCCGCGCGCGGAAAATCCCATGCAGCGGAGGTGCCCGGCCAGCACGGCGACGATTTCCGCGGCGCGCATCTCGGCGATCGCCGCCAGCGCGTTGCGGGTCCAGCCGTGGGCGGGATTGTCGGGCTCGGGCGCTCGCGCGTGCTCGACCAGGATGACCACGGCGAAGTCATGTCCCGCTTCGGGCGTGTCCGACAGCCAGGCCGAATCCGGGAGGCGGCAGATGCCCACCATGCTCGCGTCCATGAAATGGGCGGCGCCCTTGATGTCCGCCACCCGCGGCGCCAGCGCTTCGGGCAGCGGCGCGCGCGCGGGGGCGGCCGGGCCTGCGGCGAAGTGTGCGAAGATCTCCCGGTAACGGTCTGCGGCGCGCGCCAGCAGGCCTTCGGAGGGCGTCTGGACGGCAGGCCATTGCGGCGGCGACAGCCGCTCCCGTTCCAGCACGCGATCGTCGCGGGGCAAGGCCTCCATGGGATAGGGGCCGAGATGGAACGGCCGGTCCTCGGAACGGGGGTGAATCAGCATTTCTTCTCCGGCGAGCAGGCAGCCGCATTATTGCAAAGACTCACCGCGACCTTGCTGCCCGGGTTTCAGCCCGGCGTACCGGAAGCAGGCCTTTCCATGCGCACCGGGATGCGGCGCGAACCGAAGGGCCGGGCGTATTGCCCGAAGCGGCCGGCGATGGCGGCGCCGCAGCCCTTGCAGCGGCCGTCGTCGGTGAGATCGTAGCGCAGGATATCGTACCAGTCGCGCTCGATCACCGGTTTCTTGCAGGCCGGGCAGAAACTGGTGTCGCCTTCGAGATCGTGGATGTTGCCCGTGTAGACGTAATGCAGGCCGGCGTCTTGCGCGATGCGGCGGGCGCGCACCAGGGTCTCCTTCGGCGTCGCCGGGGCGTCCATCAGCTTGTAGTCGGGGTGGAAGGCGGAGAAGTGCAGCGGCACGTCGGACCCCAGCTCCTTCATCACCCAGCGCGACAGCTCGGCGACTTCCTGTTCGGAGTCGTTGTGCCCGGGAATCAAGAGCGTGGTGATCTCCAGCCAGCAGTCGGTCTCGTGCTGCACGTAGGCCAGGGTATCGAGCACGTCATTCAGGTGGCCGGCGCAGAGCTTGACGTAGAAGTCCTCGGTGAAGGCCTTGAGGTCGATGTTGGCGGCGTCCATCTTGGCGTAGAACTCGCGCCGCGCCGCTGCGCGGATGTAGCCGGCGGTCACCGCCACGGTCTTTATCCCGTGCTCATGGCAGGCGTCGGCGGTATCCAGCGCATACTCGGCGAAGATCACCGGGTCGTTGTAGGTGAAGGCGACGCTCCTGCAACCGTGCTCGAGCGCCGCGGCGGCGATGGCTGCGGGCGAGGCGGCGTCCATCAGCGTGTCCATCTCGCGCGACTTGGAGATGTCCCAGTTCTGGCAGAACTTGCAGGCGAGGTTGCAGCCGGCGGTGCCGAAGGAGAACACGCTGCTGCCGGGATAGAAGTTGTAGAGCGGCTTCTTCTCGATCGGGTCGATGCAGAAGCCGGAGCTTCGGCCGTAGGTGGTGAGCACCATTTTTCCGCCCGCCATCTTGCGCACGAAGCAGGCGCCGCGCTGGCCTTCGTGCAGCTTGCAGTCGCGCGGACACAGGTCGCACTGGATGCGGCCGTCTTCGAGGGCGTGCCACCAGCGGGCGGGGTGATTGCTCTCGGGTATGGTCATGGTCTCTCCTCTTTCCATTTGCTCACCTGGTAACGGGACAGCCTGAGCTCCGCGTTCCAGAAGTCGGGCGGCAGGCCCGCCTTGAGCTTGAGTTGCGCCAGGAACTGGCGCGGGTCGGGCAGGCTCTCCCAGACCTGGGGCAGGAAGGTGCTGCGCCGTCCCCGCCACGCGAAGACGACGCCGTCCACGCCCGGGCGCAACTGGCGCAGCGCCTCGTCCTCGCTGGCGAAGGCGAGTGGCCGGGGCGGGGTGAGCAGCGACACTTCGAGCCCGATCCGCGGCAGCTCGTCACGCGCCAGCGGCGGGAAGCGCGGATCCTTGAAGGCGGCGGCGACGGCGTTGGCGCAGACGTCCTCGCCCAGCGGACG
>JAJZPJ010000047.1:6100-15471 GCA_021811225.1 Pseudomonadota bacterium | reverse complement strand
GCACCGACGCCTGTGTCGCCGCCTGGTGAGGGCTCAGGCGGCGTACCAGAGCACGGCGAAGAAGTGGCAGGTGGTGCCGGCGATGACGAACAGGTGCCAGACGAAGTGGCTGTAGCGCCACCGCGAGTCGGCCAGGTAGAAGACCACGCCGACGGTGTAGGCCAGGCCGCCGGCGACCAGCCAGATCAGGCCGGCACTCGGCAACAGGGCGGTCAGCGGCCGGATCGCGATCAGCACCAGCCAGCCCATCAGCAGGTAGAGGCCGGTGGACACCAGCGGATGCGCTAGCCGGTCGAAGGCCTTCAGCGCGAGCCCGATTCCGGCCAGCCCCCAGACCACGCCGAACAGCGTCCAGCCCCAGGCGCCGTGCAGCACGCCGAGCGTGAACGGCGTGTAGGTGCCGGCGATCAGCAGATAGATCGCGCCGTGGTCGAGCTTCTGGAACAGCCGCTTGATGCGCGCGCCGGGGACGGCGTGATACAGCGTCGAACTAAGATAGAGCAGCACCATCGAGCTGGCGAAGATGCAGGCCGCGACGATGTTGGCGGCGCTGCCCGCCCGGGCCGCGGCGACGATCAGGATCGGCATCGCCGCCAGCGCCGCCGCCAGGCCCAGGCCGTGGCTGGCGCTGTTGGCGATTTCCTCCCCCCGCGATTGCGTGCGCACTCTCATGGCGACATTGTCCGCCAATCTCATTGCTCGTGCGGCGGAATCTTCCGCGCCGCCTTGATCCGGCCGCGCAGCGTCTTGCCCTCCAGGCGCCGGATCTGGGAGCTGCGGGTCGGCTGGGTCGGGCGGCGCCGCTTGGGCAGCACCGCGACGCGCAGGATCAGTTGCCGCAGGCGGTCGAGCGCCTCGTCCAGGTTCTGCTCCTGGCTGCGGTATTCCTGGGCCTTGATCACCAGCACGCCGTCCCGGGTGAGGCGCTGGTCGTGCAGACGCAGCAGCCGCTCCTTGACGGCATCGGGCAGCGACGAGGCGCGGACGTCGAAGCGCAGATGAATGGCCGAGGACACCTTGTTCACGTTCTGGCCGCCCGCCCCCTGGGAGCGCACCGCCTTGATCTCGATCTCGGAGAGGGGAATGGACAGCCTGGCGGTGATGGTCAGCATCTTGGCGTACTTGCGCTGAGCGAGCGGGTAAGAATACTAGCGCCTCGTTCCGAGGCACAAGTGCCCTGGGTCGCCCTTCGGTCGACTACGGGCACTAGCCGGCGAGGTGCACCACGACATAGATGAAGGCGGCGCCGAGGAAGGTCAGGCCCATCAGGCTCAAGGCGGTGGAGGAACGGATCTCGGAGTGCGCTTCGGGCAGGATGTCGGAGGCGCCGATGTAGAGCAGGAAGCCCGCGAAGAAGCCCAGATAGAGCGTCAACACGCCCGGGGGCAGATGGAACAGCAGCGTCGATGCCGCGCCCAGCACCGGTGCCAGCGCATCGAGCAGCAGCATCGCCGCGGCGCGGAGCGTGGTGTTGCGATGGACCAGCATCAGGCTGACGGTGTTCAGGCCGTCGCAAAAATCGTGGGCGATGACGGCGATGGCCACCGTGATTCCGACCGCCGACGAGACCTGGAAGCCCAGGCCGATGCCGACGCCGTCCATGAAGCTGTGCCCGGCCAGCGCCAGGGCCGAATAGACGCCCATATGCGGGTGGTGATGCGCGGCGTAATCGGGCTCGTGCACGTGGTGGATCAGGACGAAGCGCTCCAGGCTGTGGAACAGCAGAAAGCCGAACACCAGCGCGATCATCGCGCCGCTGGCATCGACATCGTGGGTCTGCGCCAGCCTGAAAATCTCGGGCAGCAGATCGAAGCTGACCACCCCCAGGAGTACGCCGGCGGTGAAGCTCAGGATCAGATGCAGGCGGTCGCGGAATTTGAGCGCGAACAGGCCGCCGCTCAGGGTCGAAAAAAATGTGGCGAGTGAGAGCAGTATCGCAGTCATCGGGCTATCCGCAATGAGTCCACGCTCGGGCTATTCGGCGGTCAAGTACGGCGCAATTACGTCGGCTTGTGCTTCTTGACGATGTGCTTCTTCGCCGGAACGGGGCGCTTGCGCACGATCACGCGCTTGCGGGAGACCACGCGCTTATGCACGGCCACGTGGCGGCGAGCGGGCTTGCGTGCGACCACGTGTCTGCGTGCGACCACGTGCCGGCGCTCGACCACGTGTTTGCGTGCGACCACGTGGCGGCGTTCGACCACGCGCCGCCCCCTGACCGGCTTGCGCCGGTACGGTTCGCGCGACACCAGCGGCAGATTGACGGCGCGCAGATTTTTTCCGGCTTCGCCGCCCCTGTCCGGCACCAGGAGCGTGGTGCCCCAGCCGATGCGGGTGCGGCGGGTGACGCCGTTGATCTGTTTCAACTGCGCCGGCGTGATGTGGAATTTGGCGGCAACCGAGTTGAAGCGCTCGTGCCGCTTCATCGTGTAGGTGCGCCAGGAGGTCAGCGGTTTTTCCTGCTCCTCGTGGGTCTGCAGATTGGCGAGGAAGACCTGCACCTTGTCGGTCGGCAGCAGCATCGGGTCGCCCTTGCCGGCCAGCATCACCGGGCGGTTGTAGGCGGGATTGAGCGCCTTGAATTCGGCCAGCGGCGTTTCCGCCAGACGGGCGGCGAGCTTCACGTCCATGTTGGCGGGTTTGCTCACCTTGCCGAAATAGGGCTGGTTCGGGATGGGGTCGAGGTGGATGCCGAACAGCTTGGGCTGGGCGATGATGTTCTTCAGCGCCTGCAGCTTCGGCACGTAGTAGCGCGTCTCCGGCGGCAGCGACAGGCTGGAGTAGTCGGTGGGCAGGCCCAGGGCCTTGTTCTTGGCGATGGCGCGGGCGACGGCGTTCTCGCCCCAGTTGTAGGAAGCCAGCGCCAGGTCCCAGTCGCCGGTCATTTCGTAGATCGTCTGCAGATAGTCGAGCGCGGCGCCGGTCGAGGCGATGATGTCGCGCCGCTGATCGCGCCACCAGTTCTGCTGCAACTGATAGTTCTTGCCGGTCGAGGGGATGAACTGCCACAGGCCGGAGGCGTGGGCGCGCGAATAGGCCATCGGATTGTAGGCGCTCTCCACCATCGGCAAGAGCGCCAGTTCCGTCGGCATGCCGCGCTTTTGCAGTTCGTTCACGATGTAGTAGAGGTAGCGGCGGCTGCTCCTGAAGAGCTTCTGGAGCAGCTCGGGACGGTTCAGGTACCAGGCCTGGCGGTCGGCCACCAGCGGGCCGTCGAGGTTGGGCATGGCGAAGCCGTCGCGGATGCGCTGCCACAGGTCGTCCGGCGGCGTGGTGAGATCGATGGTCTTGAGCGGCGGCAGATCGCCGGTGACTTCCTGCGGCGGCTGGCTGTCGATCGAGAAGTCCGGGGTGGTCGGCTGGGCCATGGCCAGCGTCATGTCGGCCGGGGCGGCGGCGGGGGAGGGCGCATCATCGGCGCCCGCCGCAAGCGAGAGCCCGATGCCGACGCACAGGAGCAGCCAGCGGGCCAGCGTCAGCAGGGGCGTGGGGGCCAGGGGCCGGCCAAGTCGAGTGAACAGAGCGAACAAATGTCGTGACCCCAGTCGTGCCCCCAGTCGTGATCCCAATCGTCGTGACCCCAATCGTGGCCCGAGTCGTGACCCGGCTAAGGACGGCGTCGGGCAAACGGCGCATCTTATAGAAGAGGGCGCCTCGCCGTCAAATCGGCGTTCGGAGTTCCGCGCCGCGCTCAAAACTTGTCTTTCCATGCCCGGATCGCGGCAAATACCGCCGCCGGTCGTTCGGCTTCGCCGCCTGCGCGCTTTGCCGCGGCGATCACCGCGGGCGCATCCCAGCGCAGGAAGGGATTGGTGTCGAGTTCAACGGCCAGGGTCGAGGGCACGGTCGGCAGACCGGCCGCGCGCCGCCGCGCCGCCGCTTCGGCGCGCGCCTGGAGCGCGGCATTGTCGGGTTCGACCGCGAGGGCGAAGCGGATGTTGGCCAGGGTGTATTCATGGGCGCAATAGATCCGGGTGTCCGCAGGCAGGGCACTGATGCGCGCGAGCGAACGCCACATCTGTTCCGCCGTGCCTTCGAAGATGCGGCCGCAGCCGCAGCCAAACAGCGTGTCGCCGCAGAACAGCACGCCACCGTCCGACGGAATTCCGCCATAATAAGCCAAGTGGCCGCGGGTATGACCGGGCACCCCGATCACCTCGAAGCTCGTGTTAAGCTCGGGCAACTCGATGCGGTCGCCGTCTTTGACCGGCCGGTCGACTTCGTCGATCGCCTCGTCGGCCGGACCGAATACCGGGACGAGCGAATTTTGGCTCAACAGCGCTTCGATGCCGCCGATGTGGTCGCCGTGATGATGGGTGACCAGGATGGCGGCGAGTTCGAGGCGGTGTCGTTCGAGATGCGCCAGCACCGGTGCGGCGTCGCCGGGATCGATCACCGCCGCGTAGCGGCCCCGGCGCAGCAACCAGACGTAATTGTCGGCGAAGGCGGCGATCGGTACGATTTCAAAATCTTTGCTCATTGGCTTTCACCAAACTTCATCAATCGGGGCGCGATGTCAATCAAGGGTTTCGACGACTGGCTCGCCACGCCGCAGGGGGAATACGTACTGGCCTGGGAGCAGGAAAAGTACGATCTCCTGGTCGCCGACATCTTCGGCTTCAACGCCTTGCAGCTCGGACTGCCGCAGCACGATTTCCTGCGCGCCAACCGCATGCCCTTCCGCTTCCGTTGCGACGACAAGGATACGGCATGCGCGGAAGTGCGGGCAAGTTCTCAGCAACTGCCCTTCGCCAGCGGCAGTCTCGACCTCGTGCTCCTGCCGCACCTGCTCGAATTCGATGCCCGGCCGCACCAGATCCTGCGCGAGGTGGAACGCGTGCTGGTGCCCGAGGGGCAGGTGATCGTCACCGGCTTCAATCCGTTCAGCCTGTGGGGCGCGCGGCGCAAGTTCACCCGCGCCCGGGCGGCGCCGCCCTGGCGCGGCCAGTACCTCGGCGTCAAGCGCCTGAAGGACTGGTTTTCCCTGCTCGGTTTCGAGACCGAGGCGGGCAGCTTCGGCTGCTACGCGCCGCCGGTCACGCGCGAACTGCAGCGCTGGCGCCTGATGGAGCTCGCCGGCAACCGCTGGTGGCCGATCGCCGGCGCGACCTATATCATCCAGGCGGTCAAGCGCGTCGCCGGCATGCGCCTCATCACCCCCATCTGGCGCGAGCGCAAGGCGCGCGCGAAATCCCTGGTCCACGTCGCCCAAAAAAATGAGTAATGAACATCAGCAAGAAACCGGCAGCATCGATATCTACACCGACGGCGCCTGCAGCGGCAATCCCGGTCCCGGCGGCTGGGGCGCGATCCTGCGCCTGGCCGGGGGCGGGCACGAGAAGGAGATCTACGGCGGCGAACGCGACACCACCAACAACCGCATGGAGCTCACCGCCGTGATCGAGGCGCTGCGCACCCTCAAGCGGCCGGTGCGCGCGCGCGTGCACACCGATTCGCAGTACGTGCAGAAGGGCATCAGCGAGTGGATCCACGGCTGGAAGAAGCGCGGCTGGCGCACCGCGGACCGGCAGCCGGTCAAGAACGAGGACCTCTGGCGCATTCTCGATGCGGAGGCGGCGCGCCATCAGGTCGAGTGGATCTGGGTCAGGGGCCACGCCGGCCACGCCGACAACGAACGCGCCGATCTCCTGGCGCGCCGCGGCATCGCCAGCATCGCGAAATAGGAGCGACAGGGAAATGCGCCAGATCATCCTGGACACGGAGACCACCGGACTGGAGTTCAAGCTGGGCGACCGCATCATCGAAATCGGCTGCGTCGAGTTGGTCGGACGCCGGCTGACCCAGCGGCGCTTTCACCGCTACCTGAATCCCGAGCGCGCCATCGACGCCGGCGCCCAGGCGGTGCATGGCCTGACCAGCGAGTTCCTGCAGGACAAGCCGAAATTCGCCGAGATCGCCGCCGAGCTCATCGACTACCTGCGCGGCGCCGAACTGGTGATCCACAACGCCGCCTTCGACCTGGGCTTCATCAACAACGAACTGAGCCTGGCCGGGCTGGAGCCGCTGAGCCTTGTCTGCGCAGGGGTGGTCGATACCCTGAAGCTGGCGCGCGAGCTGCATCCGGGCCGCAAGAATTCGCTCGATGCGCTGTGCGACCGCTACGCCATCGACAACTCGGGACGCACGCTGCACGGGGCGCTGCTCGACGCCGAGTTGCTCGCCGAGGTCTATCTGGCGATGACCCGCGGCCAGGAGAGCCTGATCATGGATCTCGACGTCGCGCCCGCCCGCCCGGGCGCGGCGGACGCCGGCGGCCTGCGCCCGCCGCTCAAGGTGCAGCGCGCCAGCGCCGAGGAGCTGCAGGCGCACGAACGCGTGCTCGCGGAGATCGCCAAGGAGAGCAAGGGCAAGTGCCTCTGGCTCTCGCCGGCCGCTGCGGTCGAGCCATGAGCGGCATCTCGAAGCGCTGGCGGCTGCGCGCGGCGGTTGTGGCGGCCGCGCTGGCCCTGTCGGCGGCCGCCTATACCCTGGCCGGATTCTGGCTGGTGCCGCGCCTGATCGAGGACCAGGTGCCGAAGCTGGGCCAGACCGTGCTGGCCCGCCAGGCGAGCGTCGGCGCGGTCAGCTTCAATCCCTACACGCTGCGCCTGGTGGCGCACAAGCTGCGCCTGTCCGAGGCCGACGGCGCTCCCTTGCTGGCGATCGACAGGCTCGCGCTGGAGCTGCAGTGGCGCTCCCTGATCCGGCGCGCCTGGAGCTTCGCCCAGATCCGCATCACCGCGCCGAGCGTGAACCTTGCGATCGCGCCGGACGGGAAATTCAATCTGGCCGAGCTGTTCTCCCGGTTCGCTGGCCGGCCGCAGTCCCCCGCCGGCAGCGCCTTGCCGCGCCTTGACATCGAGCGCCTGGTGCTGGAGCAGGGCCGGCTGGAATTGCACGACCGCCGCGCCGGCTACGCCGACACCCTTTTCCCCATCGACTTTTCGCTGACCCGCTTCAGCACCCTGCCGGACCAGAACGGCGACTATGTCCTCAGCGCCGAGTCGGCGCACGGCGGCAAGCTGCACTGGAAGGGCGAGGCGTCGCTGAACCCGATCCGCGGCAGCGGCGTGCTGAGCCTCGATGCCGTCCCCCTGGCGGATCTGACGGCCTACCTCAAACCCTATACCCGCGCGAGCCTGGCGGCCGGGAAGCTCGCCGCCACCTTGCCCTACCGCTTTTCCTACGCCGGGGGCAAGCTTGCGGCCAGCATAAATGGCGCCGGCATGGCGGTGCGCGGCCTGGCGCTGAAAAGCGGCGCGCAGACGCCGTTCAAGCTGGCGCGGCTGGATTTCTCCGACGGCTCGTTCGATCTGTCGTCGCGGCACATCGGCTTCGGCCGGGTCAGCGCCGAGGGCGGGCAAGTGCAGATCACGCGCGACCGCCAGGGGCGCTTGAACCTGCTGGCGCTGCTGCCCCGCTCGGGCGGGACCGCCCCGGCGGGCGGCGCGGCCGCGCCCTGGACGGTCGCGGCCAAGCGCGTCGAGCTGAATCGCTTCGGCGCGGCGGTCGAGGACCAGGCCAGCGGCCTCAAGGTCCAGGTCCGGGATCTCGCCTTGAAGCTCGACGGCGCGAGCAGCGACCTCGCGCGGCCGGTCGGCTTCACCGCCAGCCTGGGCTTGCAGGAAGGCGGCCGGCTGTCGGCCGCGGGCAAGCTGGTGCCGGCCAGCGACGCATTGACGGCCGAGCTCAGGGTGCAGCAACTGGCGCTCGCTCCGCTGCAGCCCCTGCTCGGCAGGTTCGTGAAGCTGAAGATCGCCGGCGGCAGCCTCTCCGCGCAGGGGCAGTTGAGCGTCGCCGCGGGCGGGACCAAGCCCGCCCGCTTGCGCTACGTCGGCGCCTTCGGCGTCGCCGCTCTGGCGCTCGACGAAGAGGACGGCAAGCGCTTCGCCTCGTGGAAGAAGTTGAGCGCAGAGCGGATCACCGCCAGCCTCGCCCCCGACCGGCTGACGATTCCGGAACTCACCGTGCTCGAACCCAAGGCCATACTGATCATCGAGCAGGACCGCAGCTTCAATGCCGCGCGCCTGCTGGTGCGGCCGGCCGGCGGCACTAAGCCCGCGCCCGCGGCCGCCGCGGCGACTGCCGCGAACGAAGCCTTCCCGGTGCGCATCGGACGCCTGCGCTTCCTGAACGCCGATCTCGATTTCACCGACCGCAGCCTGACGCCGTCATTCACCGCCAAGATCTATGCGTTGAACGGCGTGGTCACCGGCCTGTCGTCGAAGCGCAATGCGCGCAGCCAGATCCAGCTCGACGGCCGGGTCGGGAAGTTCGGACTGGCGCGCATCCGCGGCGGGCTCAATCCCTTCTCGCCGCGCGACAACACCGATGTCGGGGTGGTATTCAAGAACATAGACATGGTCCCGACCACGCCCTACGCCATGAAGTTCGCCGGCTACAAGATCGACGCGGGCAAGCTCTCGCTCGATCTGCGCTATCGGGTAAAAAACGGCCAGCTGGCAGGCGCCAACCAGATCGTCATCGACAATCTGACCCTGGGCGAGCGGGTCGCTAGCCCCGACGCGTGGAACTTGCCGCTGCAGCTGGCGATCGCCATCCTCAAGGACAGCAGCGGCCGCATCGATCTCAATCTGCCGGTCACGGGCGACCTCAACGATCCGCAGTTCAGCTACGGCGCGGTCATCTGGAAGGCCATCGGCAACGTCCTCACCAAGATCGTCAGCGCGCCGTTCCGCGCCCTGGGCCAGCTGCTCGGCTTCAGCGGCGAGCAGCTGGCGAGCATCGATTTCGATCCGGGCAGCGACCGATTGCTGCCGCCGGAACTGGAAAAGCTGCAGCACGTGGCGCAGATCCTGTCCCGGCGCGCGCAACTGAAGCTCTCGGTGCCGGGGCAATACAGCGAGGCCGCCGACGGTGCCGCGCTGAGGGCGCGCGCGGTGCGCGTGGCCGTCGCGCACCGCGCCGGCATCAAGCTCGCGGCCGGCGAGGAGGACCCCGGCCTGCTGGATCTCGCCGGCCGCGCGGTGCGCGGCGCGCTGCGCAGCGCGCTGCGCAGCCTTTATGTCGAGCGCTTCGGCGCCGCGGCGCTGGACCAGCAGAAGAAGGCGGCCGAGGCCGGCGCGCCGGACCTGCCGCTGCTCAAACGCGCCGGCAGGTTGATGACCGGCGAGCCGCAGGTGGCCGATCTCGGACCCTTCTACCGCAAGCTGCTCGAGCGTCTGGATCAGAGCCAGCCGCTGCCCGCCGACGCCCTGACCCGGCTGGGCGCCGCGCGCGCGGCGGCCATCGTCGCCGCGCTGAAGGCGGCCGGCGTCGCCCCCGAGCGCGCGCTCGCCGCCGCGCCCGAGAATCTCGGCGCCGGCCTCGTCAGGCCGGTGCCGCTCAAGCTGGAATTGCTGACGCGGTGA
>JAJZPJ010000047.1:0-6000 GCA_021811225.1 Pseudomonadota bacterium | reverse complement strand
CGCCTGGGTGGTGTAGGCGGTGGCCGGCATCGCGGCGCCGAGCATCGCGCCGTCGGTGCGGTGCGTGTCGATCGTGACCGTGGTCGACAGTCCGATGCGCAAGGGATGCCGCTCCAGTTCCCGGGGATCGAGCGAAATGCGCACCGGCACCCGCTGCACCACCTTGATCCAGTTGCCGGTGGCGTTTTGCGCCGGCAGCAGGGAGAACGCGCTGCCCGTGCCCGCCGAGAGGCCGAGCACCTTGCCGTGATAGAGGACCTTGTCGCCGTACATGTCCGCTGTCACGGTCGCGGGTTGTCCGACGCGGATGTTCCGGAGTTCGGATTCCTTGAAGTTGGCCTCGATCCAGAGCTGGTCGAGCGGCACGATCGAGAGCAAGGGCACGCCGGGCGTCACGTGGGCGCCCAGCTGCACGCTGCGCTTGGCGACGTAGCCCGACACCGGCGCCAGGATCGCGTTGCGGCGGGCGGCGAGCCAGGCCTGGACGAAATCGGCCTTCGCCGCCAGCACGCTCGGATTGTTCCTCAGGCTCACCCCGGCGACGCCGGCCTTGACCGCGTCCGCCTGCCGGATCGCGACGTCGAGCGCCGCCCGGGCATTGTCCACCGCCTGCCGGGCGTGCGCGACATCCTCTCCGGAGACGCTATGGTCCGCCGCCAGCGGCGCGCGGCGCGCGAGATCGTCGATCGCGTCGTGCAACTGCTGCTGCTTCAATGCGATCGCGGCGGCGTATTGCGCGACGAGGCCATAGCGCTCGCGCAGTTGCCGGACCGTCTCGCCCAGGTGCGCTGCCGCCTTGCCCAGCGCGACCTCGGCGTCGGTCGGGTCGAGCCTGATCACGACCGCGCCGGCCTTCACCAATTGCGTTTCGTCGGCCAGTATCTGCTGCACGTTGCCGCTCACCTGCGACGACAGCGTGACCAGGTTGCCGGCGACATAGGCGTTATCGGTCTCTTCCCGCTTCGACAGCACCAGCGCGTAAAAAAGCGCGTAGGCGGCTCCCGCCAGGAGGAATAGCAGGGTGATGCCGCGCAGCACGTGCTTGCGCCGGTTGTCGGCTGGGTTCTCGTTGGTCATGGCTTCGCTTCGTTGGTCCGCTTCGATGAATGGCTGGCCCGCCCCGATGGCGAGTCCGTCCGGTAGCCGCCGCCCAATGCAAGGTCGAGCGCCACCTCGGCCAGCAGGCGCTGATTTTCGAGCTGGAGCAGCGCGTCTTGCTGGCGCAATCGGGCCGACTCGGCGCTCAGCACGGCGCCGCGGTCTGCCAGCCCCTGCTTGAATCGGGCTTGCGCGCTGTGCAGCAGGTCGTCGCTCGCCGCGTCGGCGGCGCGCTGCTGGGCGATTTCCGCCTCGATTCCGCGCAGGGCGATGGCCTGCCGCGCGATGTCGCGGACCGCGTCGATGACCCTCCGGTTGTAATCGGCGATCAGCAGGTTGCGTTCGGAGCGCGTCGATTCGAGCCGGGCGTCCAGGCGCCGGCTGTCGAACAGGGGCAGGGACAGCGTCGAGCCGACGAAGGGCGTGCGGCTGGATGCCGCGAGCAGATGGTCGAAGGAGAGCGCGTCCGTGCCGAAGGCGCCGAGCAGATTGATGTCCGGATAAAAGCTCGCCCGGGCGGCCTCGACGCGGCTCAGTGCCGCCACGATCCGCCAGCGCGCGGCCTGCAGGTCGGGCCGCCGCGCCAGGAGCTCCATGCCGAGCTTGGCCGGCAGGGCCTGGGATACCTCGGCGATCGGTCTGGGTTCGAGCTCGGTCAGCGCGCCCGCGTCGGCACCCAGCAATGCCCGCAGCGCCTCCCGCTCGCCGGCGCGCCGGGCTTCGAGACTTGCGAGTTGCCGGTTCAGTTCGTCGAGTCCGCTCTCGGCCAGGCGCCGTTCATCGCTGCTCGCCAAGCCGTGCCGGACGCGCGCGCGCCTGTCGGCGACGAGTTCGCGCTGCGCCGCGATCCGCCGGCGCAGGTTCGCCAGCCGGGCGAAATCGCTTTGCAGATTGAAGTAGCTCTGCGCGATCGCCGCCGTCAGGGTCTGCTCCGCCTGCGCGTAGTCGGCCCGGCGGGCATCGACCTCGCCCAGCGCGGCGGCGATCGTCGCCCGGCGCTTGCCCCACCAGTCGAACTGGTAGCGGGCCTGGACGGCCAGCGTCGTCTCGCTGAAATAGTTGCCGCCGATCGGCGTCGGGAACAGCCCGTTGGCGGAATAGCGCTGGCGATTGCTTGCGGCATCGAAGCCGACGTTCAGGCCCGAATCGGCGGCATCGAGCGCCAGCGCCGAGTGCGCGGCGGCGATGCGGGCGGCGGCCACCGCCAGCGTCGGGCTATGGGCGAGCGCTCGTTCGATCAGGCGATCCAACTGCGGGTCGCGGTATTGCCGCCACCATTGCGCGTCCGGCCAGCCGTCGCGCGCGAGCCTGATGTCCCGGGCGAGCTGGACGCGCGCCATGTCCTGCTGCGGCAAGGGATTCCGGTCGGGCGGAATGGACGCGCAGCCGGCCATGCCCAATGCGAGCGCGATGACGATCCTTGGCCGCGGCCCTGCGGGCAGTAGGCGGAGCAATCTCGGAGGCATGAACTTACTCCAGGGCCGCGTGATCGACGGCCACCGCGGCGTTTCTGCCGGGCGGCCGGATCAGCAGCAAAAGCGGGATGACCATCAGGGTCAGGATCAGCATCAGCCAGAAGTCATCGACGTAGGCGATCATCGACGCCTGGCGCGTGATCTCGCCGTTCAACTCGACCAGGGCGGCGGAATTGATCAGGCCCGAGACGGAGGCGAGCAGGGCGTCGGGCAGCGCGGGATTGGCATAGGTCACGTGTTCGACCAGCGAGGCGTGGGCGATCTGCGTGTTGCGCACCAGCAGGGTCTGCACCAGGGCGATGCCGATGCTGCTGCCGATGTTGCGGATCAGGCTGTAGATGGCGGTGCCCTCGGTGCGCATGACCGGCGACAGCGTGGCGAAGCTCGCGGCGCTCAAGGGGACGAAGACGAAGCCCATGCCGATGCCCTGGATCACCCCCGGCCAGACGATGTCGCTCTCGGAGAGCGTCAGGCTGTAGTTGCTCATCTGCCACAGGGAGAGCGCGGTGATGGCGAAGCCGATCACCAGCAGCAAGCGCAGATCCGTCTTGCCGACCAGGCGACCGACGATCAGCATCGCGACCATGGTGCCCAGGCCGCTGGGTGCGGTGACCAGGCCGGCGACCTGCGCCGGATAACCCATCAGTTCCTGCAGCATCGAAGGCGTCAGCGCGCGGGTCGCGAACAGCACCATGCCGACGATGAAAATGAACAGCAGGCCGGTGACGTAGTTCGGGTTCTTCAGCAGCCGGTAATCGAAGAAGGACTTGCCCGCCGGGCGCAAGGCGGTGTGCGCGAGGAAGTAGCAGAAGCTCATCGCCAGCACGATGGCCTCGACCCAGGTCTCGCGCGAGGCGAACCAGTCGTTCTGGTTGCCCCGGTCGAGCAGCATCTGCAGGGCGCCGATGGCGATGCTCAAGGTGGCGAAGCCGAACAGGTCGAAGCTCATGCGCCGCGCCGCGGGAATCTGGCGGATGTATTTCCCGATGCCGTAGAGCGCCAGGGCGCCGACGGGTACGTTGATGAAGAACACCCAGCGCCAGTTGTAGCTGTCGGTCAGCCAGCCGCCCAGGGTGGGCCCCAGTATCGGCCCGATCATCACGCCCATGCCCCACACCGCCATGGCGGAGCCGTGCTTCTCGCGCGGATTGATTTCGAGCAGGACCGCCTGCGACAGGGGCACCAGCGCGGCGCCGAACAGGCCCTGCAGCAGGCGGGCCAGGACGATCTGGGTCAGTGAGCCGGAAATGCCGCAGAGCACCGAGGCGAGGGTGAAGCCGGTGATGGACAGCAGGAACACGTTTTTTTGCCCGAAGCGGTCGCACAGCCAGCCGACCAGGGGGGTGGCGATCGCCGCCGCGACGATGTACGAGGTCAGCACCCAGGTGACCTGATCGAGCGACGCCGACAGGCTGCCCTGCATGTGGGGCAGGGCGACGTTGGCGATGGTGCCGTCGAGCGCCTGCATGATCGTCGCCAGCATGATCGAGACGGTGATCATGCGCCGGTTGATGTCGGGCTCGCCGCCTGGGGCGGCGGCAGATGCCGCGCCCTCGCTCATGAGGCCGATTCGGTCGCCGAGTGCAGGGCTTCGAGCAGTTCGGTGGCGGCGCGCAACTGGTCAGCATCGACGTCCGCCAGCAGTTCCGCGCGGAAGGCGTCAGCTGCCGCCCTGACCTTGCCGTAGAGCTGCTTGCCGGCCTTGGTCAGGACCACCAGCTTGACGCGCCGGTCGGTTTGCGAGGGTTCGCGCAGGACCAAACCGGCCCTGACCAGGCGATCGATCATCGCCACCATGGTCGCGCCCTCGACCGTCAGCTTGTGCGCCAGCTCGGTCTGCGACAGCGGTCTTCCGGCCTTGGCGACGACGGCGATGGCTAGCCAGCTCGCCTGCCCGACCCCCAGGTCCTTGAGGCGGCGGTCGAGCGCGTTGCGCCAGGAACGCGCCGTGCTGTGCAGCGCCGCGGCGAAGCGCTCTTCGATGGACAGCAAAACGTTAGCCCTCTATTCGTTAGCTTATTAATGATTAGTGTATCATGGTATTTTTCACCGGAGTCCGTCACATGCCCGATCTTTTCGATCCCCTCCAGGCCGGCGATCTGTCGCTGCCCAATCGCGTCGTTCTGGCGCCCCTGACCCGCACCCGCGCCGGCGCCGGCCGCGTGCCCACCGCGCTGAACGCGGACTACTACGCCCAGCGCGCCAGCGCGGGACTGATCCTGTCCGAGGCCACCTCGGTCGATCCGATGGGCGTGGGCTATCCGGACACGCCCGGAATCTGGTCCGACGCCCAGGTGGCCGGCTGGCAGACGGTCACCCGCGCCGTCCATGCCGGCGGCGGCAGGATCATGATGCAGCTGTGGCACGTGGGCCGCGTCTCCCACCCGGATCATCTGGATGGCCGCCTGCCCGTCGCTCCCAGCGCCATCGCCCCCGACGGCCACGTCAGCCTGCTGCGTCCGCAGCGGCCGTACGTCACCCCCCGGGCGCTGGAGGCGAGCGAGATTCCGGCCATCGTCGAGGCCTATCGCAAGGGCGCCGAGAACGCCAAGCGGGCCGGCTTCGACGGCGTCGAGATTCACGGCGCCAACGGCTATCTGCTCGATCAGTTCCTCCAGGATGCGAGCAACCGGCGCACCGACCGCTACGGCGGCTCCATCGAGAACCGCGCCCGCCTGCTGCTGGAGGTGACCGATGCCGCCATCTCGGTCTGGGGCGCGGGCCGGGTCGGCGTGCATCTGGCGCCGCGCGGCGACGCCCATTCCATGGGCGATTCGGACCCCTTGGCCACCTTCGGCTACGTCGCCAAGGAGCTGGGCAGGCGCGGCATCGCCTTCATCTTCGCGCGCGAGTCCCTGGGCGAAAAGCGCATCGGCCCGGAACTGAAACGGCTGTTCGGCGGCGTGCTGATCGCCAACGAAGGCTTCGATCGGGAGAGCGCGCAGCGCGTGCTGGATGCGGGCGAAGCCGATGCCGTGTCCTTCGGCAAGCTGTACATCTCGAACCCGGATCTGCCCCGCCGCCTGCTGCTGGGCGCGCCGCTCAATCCCTTCCATCCCGAGACCTTCTACGGCTACGGCCAGCCCGATGCCCGGCTCGGCTACACCGATTACCCGAGCCTGGCGGCATAGGCGTCGTCGGCCGCGGCGGTCTGGATCGCCGCGCTACGCTCGCGATGACGAATTTGGCTGTCGAATTTGACTGTCATTGCGAGCCGCAGACGAAGCCATCTCGATGGTTCCGGAAGGCGGAAGGCGGGACTCGGCGGGGAAGGCTTGGAGCGGGGAGTGGTGGGGAGTACTGGGTTCGAACCAGTGACCCTTCGCGTGTGAGGCGAATGCTCTACCGCTGAGCTAACCCCCCGATTGCGGCGCGGATTATAGCCCGACAAGCGAAGGCGGCACAAGTCGAAGCGGCGGCCGAACGG
>JAJZPJ010000294.1 GCA_021811225.1 Pseudomonadota bacterium | reverse complement strand
CCGGATGTTCAGGGAGTTCTGAATTGCAGACCCGGCTCGCCGATTTCATCCGCGATACCCCGGCCGGGCGCGAGGCCGACGCCATCCTCAGGGCCTGCGTGCATTGCGGCTTCTGCACCGCCACCTGTCCGACCTATCAGTTGCTGGGCGACGAACTGGACGGTCCGAGGGGCCGGATCTACCAGATCAAGGAGCTGCTGGAGGGCGCGCCGGTCACGGTCAAGACGCAACTGCACCTGGACCGCTGTCTCGCCTGCCGTTCCTGCGAGACCACCTGCCCTTCGGGGGTGCGCTACTCGCGTCTGCTCGACATCGGCCGCAGCGTGGTCGCCGATCGGGTCGGTCGCAGCGCCGGGGCGAGACTCCAGCGCGCGCTGCTGAAGCGGCTGCTGCTGACGACCTGGCTGTTCGCGCCGGCCTACCGGCTCGGCCAGTGGCTGCGCCCGGCGCTGCCGGGGCGTCTGGCCGCCATGCTGCTGCCGCGTCGTGCGCCCGGCGTGCGGCCCGCCGCGCGCGGCGGCCGCCGCATGATCGCCCTGGCCGGCTGCGTCCAGCCGACGATGGCGCCGAACATCAACGCCGCCGCCGCGCGCGTGCTCGCTGCCCTGGGCATCTCGCTGATCGAGGCGCCCAGGGCCGGCTGCTGCGGCGCGCTGCCTTTTCATCTCGACGACGTCGAAGCGGCGAGAGACCTGGCCCGGCGCAACATCGACGCCTGGTGCCCGCTGCTCGAAGCCGGGGCCGAGGCCATCGTCATCACCGCTTCGGGCTGCGGCGTGCAGGTGCGCGACTACGCCCATCTGCTCGCCGACGATCCTGATTACGCCAGCAGAGCGGCGCGCGTGGCGCTGCTGGCGCGCGACGTCAGCGAAATCATCCTGGCCGAGCAGCCGGCGCTGCTGACGCTGCTGGCGGCGCTGCCGCCCGTCGCGGCGGAGGAACAGCGCATCGCTTTCCACGCGCCGTGCACGCTGCAGCACGGCCAGGGCATACGCGGCGTGGTCGAGGCTCTGCTCGCCGCCGCCGGCTACCAGCTCACCATGGTGCCCGACAGCCATCTGTGTTGCGGCTCGGCCGGCACCTACTCGGTGCTGCAGCCGGAGCTCGCGCTGCGGCTGCGCGACAACAAGCTGGCGGCGCTCTCTTCGGGCCGGCCGGAGCTCATCGTCACCGCCAACATCGGCTGCCTCGCCCATCTCCAGGCCGGCACCGCGCTGTCGGTGCGTCACTGGATAGAAACCCTCGACGCCCGGTTGCGCTCATGAGCGTCATCGACGCCCAGGCCGGCGATTACCTCAGCCTCTGCGCTGGCTTCCGCTGGCAACTGCCGAGCGCCTACAACATCGCCCGGGAGTGCTGCGGCCGCTGGGCCGCAGACCGGACCCGCTTCGCGCTCTACTACGAGGAGGAGAACGGCTTTGCACAGGCCTGGACCTTTTGGGACCTGCAGCGCGAGGCCAACCGCCTGTCCAATGCGCTCGCGGCCCTGGGGACGATCAGGAATGACCGCGTCGCGATCATCCTGCCGCAGCGTCCCGAGACCGGCATCAGTCATCTGGCCTGCTATCAGATGGGGGCGATCGCGCTGCCGCTCTCGCTTCAGGCCGGTCCCGAAGCGCTCGTCCACCGACTGGAGGATGCCGGGGCGAGGATCGCCATCGTCGATCAGGACCGGCTCGACTATCTCCGGCAGGTGAAAGACAGACTGCCGCATCTCAAGCATGTCATCGGCGTCGGCGCGGGCAGGGGTGCTGCGCAGGACAGCTTTGTTCATCGCTGGCCTCGTCTGCTCGAATACGCCGCCAGTCGCTACACTCCGGCGGCGACGGAAGCCGACGATCCGGCGCTGATCGTCTACAGCGGCAGCGGCGACTCCAAGGGCGTGCTGCTGGCGCATCGGACGCTCGCCGGCAGCCTGCCCGGCTTCGTCTGCGCGCACGACTTCTATCCCCAGCCGGGCGATCTGTTCTGGTCGCCGGCCGACTGGGCGGAGAGCGACGGCCTGCTCGCCGCGCTCTTGCCGACCTGGAGCCTCGGTCAGCCTATCCTGGCTTACAACGGCCGCTTCGATCCGGAGAGGGCCTATCGGTTGATGGAAAAATACGGCGTCAGGAACGTCTTTCTTCCGCCCGCGGGGCTCGCACTGATGAGGCAGGCGGGGGCCAAGCCGCGTTCACGCTACGACCTCGACTTGCGCAGCATCGCGAGCGGCGGCGGAGCGGCCGATGCCGCGGTGCTCCATTGGGCACGCGAGGAGTTCGGAGTCAGCGTCAACGAGACCTTCGGCCGGACCGAATTCAACGCCGTCGTCGGCGGCTGCGGCGCCATTTTCCCGCCCAAGCCGGGGGCCATGGGGCGTCCCTATCCGGGCCATCGCGTCGCCTTGCTCGATGCGGCCGGCCAGGCCGTGGCGGCGGGGGAGGTGGGCGAGATCTGCGTCCGGAGATACTGCCGGGGCGAGGCCGATCCGGTGTTCATGCTCGCTTACTGGAATAATCCCGAGGCCACGCGCGCCAGGTACTTCGGCGAAGGGCTGGAGGCATGGGGCCGGACCGGAGATCTGGCGCGCCAGGACGACGACGGCACCCTGTGGCACCTCGGTAGCACCGGGGCCGCATAGACGAGGAGAACTGAAATGACCGACGAAACCGACGTTCCCGAGCGTCGCCGGAACCTGGAACTGCGCGAGAAGTTCGCCGATGCCTATGCGCTGGTCGAGCCTTTCTTCGATCCGGCCAACAGCTGGAACGGCCAGACCCTGGAGCACCTGGCCTTCCGGGTGCTGCGCGAGCATTACCCCAAGAGTTCC
>JAJZPJ010000046.1 GCA_021811225.1 Pseudomonadota bacterium | reverse complement strand
CGTAGGAGTGCTTGGTGTGGCAGTGGCAGTCGATCCACATCGGCAGCCGTCACGGCAACTGCAGTTCCAGATTGACGCGCTTGGAGGGCTGGAACCTGTGGCTGGCGAAGAAGTGCTCCAGCTTGAAATCGTCCCAGTTCACCAGCGTATAGACCTTGCTCACGCCGACCGCCTTCATGTTGGTCAGGAACTGGTCGATCAGGTCGTGGGCGACGCCGTCGAGGTCCTCGCGTCGCATGACGCGCATGTTCGGTTCCTGGCGTGGCATCTGCACTCTCCTTGATATTGTCAGTCGGCATGAAGCCGACCCACGGTTTCACGTTTCAACAAGCACCTGCTGCGCGAGCACCAACGCCGCTGCGCGGCGCAAGTGCCCTGGGTTGCTGCCGGGTAAAGACTCCCCGACGACAACTACGGGCACTAGAACAGCTCGTCATCGACGGGCTTGCCGCTGCCCTTGCGGATATACAGGTCGCCGGTCACCTGGCCGATCCCAGCGCCGGCGGTGAAGCAGGTGTTGCAGCCGGCGCCGCCGGGCTCGACCGGGTGTTCGACGACCTGAACCTCGTAGCCGAGCTGCCGGTAGTTCTCGGCGATCTCGGACAGGCGCGGCTCGCCGATGGTGGTCTGCAAGGTCCAGCCCTGGGCCAGCAGCTCCCCGGCCCGCCCACCGGCCACCTGCTTCAGCGGGATGATCGTGGCCATGCTCACCAGGAGTGCTTGATCGCGCCCGGCGTGCACGCGCTGCTGCAAGGCAGGCTGGCGTAGCCGCCGGCCGGCTTGCAGGCGGTGCAGTCGTAGGCCAGCGAGCGCCGGAACTGCTGCTTCACCGCCGCGACCTCGTCGTCGTAGTCGTCGGTGATGATCTCGAACATGCCCTTGGGACAGGCGGTCAGGCAGGCGCGATCCGCGTCGCAGGCGAGACACTTGTCGGTGTCGATGCTGATGTAGAACTCGCCCGCGCCGTCCTTGTAACCGTAGTTTGCGATCATCGTGTTATTCCTCAGGCGGCTTTCGCCGCGGCCGCACCCTGCTTCTGCATCAGCGTGTAGCCGAACAGCGCGGCGCCCAGGGCCCCGGCGATCTGGCTGTCGTACTTGGTCGCCGCCGCGGTGGTGCCGAGCAGCTTCTCGATCCTTTTCACCACGCCGGAATTCTTGGCGATGCCGCCGGTGATGAAGAAATCGTTCTCGACGCCGATGCGCTCGATCAGCGACACCACCCGCTCGGCCATCGCCTGGCAGTAGGCGGCGATCACCTTGTTCTTGGTGTAGCCGGACTTCAACAGGCCCAGCGCTTCGGACTTGGCGAAGACCACGCAGGTCGAGGACACCGCCGCCGGTTCGACATCGACGTCGAAGGAGCGCTCGCCCAGCTCGGCGATCGGGATCTGCATCAGGTCGGCGATCACTTCCATGCCGCGTCCGGTGCCGGCCGCGCACTTGTCGTTCATCAGGAAGTTGGTGACCTTGCCCTTCTCGTCGCAGTGGATGGCCTTGCAGTCCTGGCCGCCCATGTCGAGGATGGTGCGGATCGTCGGGCCGCCCATGTAGTTGGCGCCGCGCGCGTGGCAGGCGATCTCGGTGATCGCCTTGTGCGCGAAGGGCACATTGACCCGGCCGTAGCCGGTGCCGATGACGTAGGTGATGTCCTCCAGCTTCATGCCCGACTTCTCCAGCACGCCCTTCAAGGCGTTGGTGGCCGAGTCCGGGCTGTTGTTGCCGGTGCGCATGCTGTTGTAGCCGTACAGCTCGCCGTCGACGCAGACCACCGCCTGCGAGCTGACCGAGCCGACGTCGATGCCGGCGGTGACGATCCTGGCGTCGCGCCAGTTCTTCGAATCGTCGGTCCAGCAGCTCTCCGCCCAGCGCCAGTATTCCTTCTTGTCTCCTGCTGCCATGATGGTTTCCTTTCGTTCGTTGGGTAGGTCGGGCTTCAGCCCGACGCCACGGTTGTCGGGCTGAAGCCCGACCTACAGATACAGATGCGACTTCAAGCTCTGCCGTCGGCCGCGATCAGCGCGGCGCCCAGGGCGCTGACGTATTCGGGCATGTCCGGCAGATTGATGTGGTCGATGCCGAGCGAGGTCTTCAGCGACGAGACGAAGCCCGGGTTATTGACCATGCCGCCGATCAGGATCACGTCGCCCTCGATGCCGACCCGCCGCACCATGGCGCAGACCCGGCTGGCCACCGCGTCGAGCACCGACTTGGCGATGTCCTCCTTGGGCGTCGCGGAGTGGATCAGGGACACCACCTCGGACTCGGCGAACACCGTGCATTGCGCGTTCATCGGGATGCTCTTGTCGGAGCGCAGGCTGGCCTCGCCGAACTCCTTGAGCGAGAGCTGCAAGGCGCGGGCCATCGATTCGGCGAAGGCGCCGGCGCCGGCGGCGCACTTCTCGTTGCCGGCGAAATCCACCACGCGGCCCTCGGCGTTGGCCTTGACGCCGCGCCCTTCCTCGGCGCCGACATCGACCACGGTCTGGGCGCTCGGGCACATGAACACGGCGCCGCGCGCGCCGGCCGAGACCTCGGTGACGTCGGCGTCGGCGAACCTGACCTGCTTGCGCCCGGCGCCGGTGGACACGATCCGCGTCACCTGCTCGCGGCTGATGCCGGCCTCCTTCAGGCCGTCGGCCAGCGCCTTGTCGGCGGCCACGTCCATGTCCAGCTCGTCGGGAAACATCATGTGCTTGCCCTTGACGCCCCACTTCAGCTGGGGCGCACCCTCCACCTTGAGTTCTTCGAGAAACACCACCTTGACGGTGCGCGAACCCATGTCTATTCCGGCTGTGATCATCATCTTCCTCCTGGTTCAGGCGTGCGCGAAATCACGCCGCAGATTGAGTGTTTCCATGAACGAATCGACGCGGTTCTGGGTGCGCCCGATGTCGAATTCGCGTTCGTCGCCCATGTTGCCTTCGAAGGTCATCACCGGGATGCCGGCGGCGGCCAGGCCCAGGCGGTTTTCCATGATGCCGATCGACAGCCCTTCGCAGCCGCGGTTCAGGTGCAGCATGACGCCATCGACGCCCCACTCCTTGACGATGGTCTTCATCATCTCGGTCTTCAGGCGCGGATCGTAGAAGTGCTGCCACTGCGGCTTGGACAGGTTCCAGTCGCAATACAGCTTCATCGCCTGTTCGCGCGTGGTGATCTCTATGCCCTGCTCCATCGGCGTGGTGCGCGGACCCCAGCTGCCGTCCGGCTTGGTCTCCCAGATGCCCTCCAGGCCGAAGGTGTAGAGCGAGCCGATCGACACCGCGCCGAACTCTTCCAGGTAGCGGAACACCTTGAGGAAGGCCCAGGGCGGCTGGGTGTCGGACATCACCCGGCAGCGCTCGTTGGGCACCGCGGCGATGCCGCGGGCGACGCGGTCACGGACCTCGTCGCGGCACTCCTCGTAGAAGTCGGCGCACCACTTGGAGGACTTCGACAGCGTCGCCAGCACGTAGAGCGAGTACATGGTCTTCTCGTCGAGCGGCGCCGGCTTGGCCTTGTTCAGGGTGCAGATCTCCGCCCACAGCGAGGTCGAGCGCATCTCGTTCTTGACCGCCTCGATGAACAGCTCGTCGTCGTACTTGCGGCCGGTGACCTGCTCCAGCCACTCGATCGATTCCAGGCCCTGGTTGGTGACGTACATCAGGCGGTCGTCGGTCAAATCCTGGTAGGCGCCGACCGAGACGTCGATGAACCTGACCGGGGTGTTCTCGAGCTTGGAGGCGTGCTGGTACCACTTGGCGTGGGAGCAGCAGATCTGCGTCTGGAAGTTGAAGTCGGGCTTGGGGAAGGCGCCGCCGAACAGATACTTGTCGAGGTAGATCGAGCCCCAGTAGGTGCGCATGTAGGCGCACAGGTCGCGGGCGAAGCCGGCGGACTCGGCGGCGTCCTGGCACTGCTTGTTGAACTTCTTGTCGTTGGCCACCGAGGCGCCGTAGGGCTCGCCGGTCAGCGAATAGACGTCGCGGCCCAGGCCGGCGGGAATCGCGTCCAGCGCCCAGGCCGAGCCGGACCACCTGATGCCGCCCTTGTCCTTGGCGCTGGCGTAGTTGAGGTAATACTGCTCGCGCAGCTCCTTGGCCTTTTTCCAGCACTTCAGCGGTTCGGTTTTATACGTGGCCATCAGAACAACTCCTCTTCGCTCATCGTTTCCAAAAATGCCTCGATGCGGATGCGGAACGGTCCGATCGGGTTGGTGATATCGAACTCCAGGAACAGGGTCGGAATGCCGTTCTTCTCCAGGTGCTCCTTGAGGTCGGGATAGTCGCCCTCGTGCGGGTCGCAGAACTTCTGCTGCAGGAACACGACGGCGCGGGCGTTGTAGTCGCGAGCCAGCTTCAGCACGTGGTCGAAGCGGGTGTGCGCCGGGTAGTCCTTGGTCGGGCAGGCCGGACGCTCGCAATAGCGGTCGGAGATGGTCAGGATCGGATCGTCCTGGACGCGCGCCTCGTTCCAGAAGTTGCGGGTGCCCGAGCACTGGTCGTCGATGACGATGGTGGCGCCGACCGATTCGACCATGGCCATGAACGAGGCGTCGTCGTTCTCCGAACCGATGGTCATCAGGCGCACGCCCTCGGGGCGGTCCTGCTTGCGCTTGGGCAGTTCGGCCAATACGCGCTGCAATTCCCGGTTGTGCTCCTCGCGATCGACGAACTGGGCGGTGAGCGAGGCGTACAGCGCTTCCAGGCCGGAGACGCGGGGATTGGTCTCCTTGCGGTATTCGAACAGTTGGCGCAGCAGGCGGCGGTTCTCGTTCATGATCGCCGTGGCGCGCTTCAGCTCTTCGTCGCTGATCGGCTTGCCGGTCACGCCCTCCAGGTGGCTGCGGAAACGCTTCACCTCGGCGTAGTGCTGGGCCTTGGCGAAGCGCGACTGCACCTCGTTGGGCATCGGCAGGTAGTAGTCCCACTTCACCGTCGGCACGTGCTCGCGCCACGAATTGAAGGTCTGGCGGTACTGGATGCACGACTGGGTCAGGGTCACGCCCTCGCAGTAGTCGAAGCGGCCGAGCAGCCCCTGCGCCAGCGAATCGCGGCAGAACGGGCAGAACATGCCGAAGATATGCGGCTCGGTGACGTTCTGCGGCTCGTGCGCGCCGAGCACCCGGACCGGCAGCATGCCGGCGGCGATCAGCAGCTCCTCCGGCGTGTAGGTGCACATCGTCGCCACCACCTGGCCGCCGGTGCGCGCCTTCCAGGCCCGGGCGTAGTCGTGGCGCTTTTCGTACCACGATTTGAACTGGTCAAACATTCCACTCATCGTCGATCCCCTCGTTCGAGTGATGCATTATATTTCTCACATTAAAGGACAAATGCACGATATTGCATTTGCGGCGATTTTAGAAACAGTTTTGCGGCGGGGTTTTGATTTGGGTCAACAAAATCGACGATCCGTCGTATTCTGCCGCCGCGCCCCTGAAAGTCTCGCCGAGCAAGGAGAGCGGGGCTGCAGCGACCAGCGCAGCGGCCCGCGGGGTTTTCGGGAGCTCGTTTGACCTAGATCAAACAATGGGCCGGGCGGATTCCCCTAGAATCGCACAAATGCATTTTAATACCTGTTGTTGTTTTGCAATGCGTTATTTTGCATTGCCCGACGGTCAGGAAGAGGGGGCTCATGGCGGCAAGGATTCAAAGCGTCAGATGGTGGAAGAAGTCGGATGAGGCCGAATCGCCGGTCGCGGTCACGATCGACGGCACAAGCTTCGAGGCGCCCGAGGGCGCCTCGCTGCTCTCCGTCGCCACCGCCGCCGGCATCTACATCCCGGCGCTGTGCGCCCACCCCGACCTGCCGCCCTCGGGCCTCAAGGGCTCGGCCGCCGACGGCGGCTGCAAGCTGTGCATGGTCGAAGTGGAGATAGGGGTGGAGGGGCAGCCGGGCCTGACGAGCGCCTGTTCGCTCGCCGTCACCGCCGGAATGCGCGTCACCACCCAGTCGCCGGCCATCGCCAAGCTGCGCGGGGAGCGCATCGCCGAGATCCTCGGCAATCACCCGCACGTCTGCCTCACCTGCCCGCAACGCGACGGCTGCAGCCGCACCACCTGCTCCTTCGGCAACCCGGTGGAGGCGCGCTGCTGTTCGATCTTTTCCAACTGCGAGCTGCGCAAGGTGGCCGACTACGTCGGCATTCCGGCCACCACCCCGCCCTACAAGCCGGTCTCGCTGCCGGTGATCAAGGACGAGCCCTTCTACGATCGCGACTACAACCTGTGCATCGACTGCCGCCGCTGCCTCGTCGCCTGCAACGAGGTGCGCGGCGTCGGCTGCCTGGAGGTCAAGAACACCGGCGGCCGGACCTGGGTCGGCACCATCGCCCCGACGCTGATCGAATCCGGCTGCAAGTTCTGCAGCGCCTGCGTCACCGTCTGCCCGACCGGGGCATTGACCGACCGCACCCTGGACGTCGCCCGCCTGGAGGCGAGCCAGGTGCCGTGCAAGGCGGCCTGCCCGGCGGGCATCGACGTGCCCCGCTACGTGCAACTGGTCGGCCTGGGCAGGTACGCCGAGGCGGTCGCGGTGGTGCGCGAGAAGCTGCCCTTCCCGGGCATCCTCGGCCGCGCCTGTTTCTCCCCCTGCGAGTCGGCCTGCCGGCGCAAACACCTCGACGATCCGCTCTCGATCAGGAGCCTGAAGCGCATCGCCGCCGACCACGACACCGGCCTGTGGCGCGACCGCTCCAGGCAGCTCGCGCCCAGCGGCCGTCGCGCCGCGGTGATCGGCGCCGGCCCGGCGGGCCTCACCGCCGCCTATTACCTGGCCAAGAAGGGCCACGCGGTCAAGATCTATGACGCCCTGCCCGCGGCCGGCGGCATGGCGCGCTACGGCATCCCTTCCTACCGCGTGCCGCTCTCGGTGATCGACCAGGAGGTCGCCGAGGTGGAGAAGCTCGGCGTCGAGTTCGCCTTCAACACCCGCATCGAAAAACTCGACGAACTGTTCGCGCAGGGCTACCAGGCGGTGTTCCTCGGCATCGGCGCCCAGGGCGGCGAACGGCTGGGGATACCGGGCGACGATCTGCCCAACGTCGTCGATAGCCCGACCTTCCTGCGCGCCGCCACCCAGGGCAAGATCGACGGCGCCGCGATCGGCAAGCGCGTCGCGGTGATCGGCGGCGGCAACGTCGCCACCGACAACTGCCGCTCGGCGCGCCGCCTGGGCGCAGGCTTCGTGGACCTGGTCTATCGCCGGACGCGCGAGGAGATGCCGGCGCGCGAGGACGAGATCCAGGGCTGCATCGACGAGGGCGTCAATCTGCGCTTCCTCACCGCGCCGAAGAAGATCGAACTGAATCCTTCGGGCGCCAGCCGGCTGCTGATCACCTACGCCCGGATGCAGCTCGCCGAGCCCGACGCCTCCGGCCGGCGCCGGCCGGTCGAGGTCATTGGCAGCGAATTCCAGGAGGAGGTCGATCTGGTCATCGCCGCGATCGGCCAGCACCCCGAAGCGCACCCCGGCTACCTGGTTCAAGCCGGCAAGGGCGGCCGGCTGCAGGTGCGCGAGGACAGCATGCTCACCAGCCGGCCGGGCGTCTTCGCCGGCGGCGACTGCGTCCTGGGACCCTCGACGCTGATCGAATCGGTGGCCCAGGGGCGCATCGCCGCCGCCGCGATGGACGCCTTCCTGGGCGGCGACGGCGACATCGAGGAGACGCTGCTGCCCGAGGACTGGGACACCGATCCCCACATCGGCCGCGAAGAGGGCTTCAACCAGAAGAAGCGCTTCCATCCGCTGATGATCGCGCCGGGGCAGCGCGACAACTGGGACGAGGTCGAACTGGGTCTCGCTCAGAGCGACGCGCGGGCCGAGGCGCTGCGCTGTCTGAAATGCAATCTCGCGGCTAATATCGAAGACATGGTGCTGCCGCCCGAGTCGTGGCTGGAGTTCAATCCCGCCAGCGTGGCGACGGTCGGCACCGAGGCGGGCGTCTATCAATTGCTGGATGCGGACAAGAAGGTGCTGGCGATCAAGGGTGTCGACAACCTGCGCGCCGGCCTCGAGACCATGCTCGACAAAGCCGACGTCGCCAGGTTCTTCGTGGTCGAGGAAGCGCCCTTCTTCAGCCAGCGGGAGAACCAGCTGGTCCAGGCCTACATGCAGCAATACGGCGCGATGCCCCCGGGCGTCGGCGCCGACGAGATGGACGATTTATTCTAGAGTGTGTCCTGAAGAGAAAGTGAGCCATGACTGATTTCAAGTTCGTCGAATACGGCGTCAATGAGGGCCTGGTGACCATCGCCATCAACCGCCCGCCCTACAACGTGCTCGACATCGCGACCATGGAGGAGCTGAACCACGCGCTCGATCTCGCCGCCCGGGAGAGCGACGCCAAGCTGGTGATGATCACCGGCCGGGGTGAGAAGGTGTTCTCGGCCGGCGTCGATGTGCTCGACCACACCCCCGACAAGGTGGTGCAGATGATCGAGGTGTTCCACGGCATCCTGAAGCGCCTGATGGTCTTTCCGCTGCCGACGATCGCGGCCCTGAACGGCTCGGCGATGGGCGGCGGCTGCGAACTGGCGATCGCCTGCGACATGGCGGTGGCCGCCGAGGGCGCCAAGCTCGGCCAGCCCGAGATCAAGCTCGGCGTCTTCCCGCCGATCGCGGCGATCCTGATGCCCAAGACCATGCCGCTGCCCAAGGTGATGGAGCTGCTGCTCGGCGGCGGCCTGATCGACGCCAGGGAGGCGCTGGGCTACGGCCTGCTGAACAAGGTCTTCCCGCGCGAGAGCTTCGCCCAGGACACGCGCGCCTTCATCGAGCAGTTCCTGTCGCTGTCGCGCGTCGCCCTGATGTACACCAAGCGGGCGATCCGCGAAGCCTCGGGCAAGCCCTTCTTCGAGGCGCTGTTTACCGTCGAGCAGATCTACCTGAAGGAACTGATGGCCACCGCCGATGCCGTCGAAGGCCTGAATTCCTTCATGGAAAAGCGCAAACCCGTCTGGAAAAACAAATGAGCACCTACCCCCCAGCCCCCTTCCCGGAGAAGGGGGTGACGCCCGTTCGCCGCCTGACGGCGGCTCCATGTAGCACGCTGTTGCCGCCTCGGGGCGGCCCTTCGGCGGCAACTTTGCAGGAGAAAACATGATCCCGAAAACCATCCAGACCTGGCAGATGACCGAGCCGGGGAAGTTGCTGCGCACCGAGATCCCGGTGCCGGAGCTCCAGGCCGGCGAGGTGCTGGTCGAGGTCCGCGGCTGCGGCGTCTGCCACACCGATCTGTCCTACTTCTACATGGGCGTGCCGACCATCCAGAAGCCGCCCCTGACCCTGGGCCACGAAATTGCCGGCGTGGTGGTGGCGGGGGACCCGCGCCTGCTCGGCAAGGAAGTGATCGTGCCCGCGGTGCTGCCCTGCAACGACTGCGAGATCTGCCGGATGGGCCGGCCCAACCGCTGCCTCAAGCAGAAGATGCCGGGCAATTCGATGGGCATCTACGGCGGCTTCGCCAGCCACATCCCGGTGCCCGGCCACGACCTGTGCGTGGTGGGCGAGCGCGGCAAACTGCCGCTGGAACACCTGGCGGTGGTCGCCGACGCGGTCACCACGCCCTACCACGCCGCCAGGCGCGCCGAGCTTGCGGCCGGCGACCTGGTCGTGGTGATCGGCGCCGCCGGCGGCGTCGGCAGCTTCATGACCCAGGTGGCCAAGGGCATGGGCGCGCGCGCGGTGATCGGCATCGACATCAACGAGGAAAAGCTGGCGTTCATGCGCGGCTACGGCGCCGACTTCACCATCAACCCCAAGGGCAAGAGCGCCAAGGAGGTGAAGGAGCTGATCAAGGGCTACTGCAAGGAGCAGGGCCTGCCCGCGAACTTCGGCTGGAAGATCTTCGAGGTCACCGGTTCCAAGCCCGGACAGGAGCTGGCGCTGGCCCTGCTGTCCTTCGTCGGCAAGCTGATCGTGGTCGGCTACGGCAGCGACGAGACCTCCTACATGCTCTCCAAGCTGATGGCCTTCGACGCCGAGATCATCGGCACCTGGGGCTGCCCGCCGCAGTCCTATCCGCAGGTGCTGGAGATGTGCGTGGACGGCAGGATCGCGCTCGAGCCCTTCGTCGAGACGCGGCCGATGAGCCAGATCGCCGAGGTATTCGACCAGGCCCACCACGGCAAGCTCTCCCGGCGCGTGGTGCTCACCCCCGATTTTTGATTTCATTTAGGAGAAACGACATGGCACTGGAATGGCTACGCAGGGACAACGAACTCAAGGACCACCAGCTGTTCGACAACAGCCACTTCGGCAAGGAGGCGCCGACCGTGATGTACGAGGAGCGTCCGGTGGTGGACGACAAGGGCCAGGCCGCGGCCGGCCTCTATTCGGCCTGGATCTGGCTCAACAATCCGGCGCAGTACAATTCCTACACCACCGAGATGGTCAAGGGCGTGATCGCCGGCTTCCAGCGCGCATCAAGCGACCGCAAGATCGTCGCCGTGGTGTTCACCGCGGTCGGCGACAAGGCCTTCTGCACCGGCGGCAACACCGCCGAGTACGCCGCCTACTACGCCAAGCGGCCGAACGAGTACGGCGAGTACATGGACCTGTTCAACACCATGGTCGATGGCATCCTGAACTGCAAGAAGCCGGTGATCTGCCGGGTCAATGGCATGCGCGTCGGCGGCGGCCAGGAGATCGGCATGGCCACCGACATCACCATCTCCTCGGACCTGGCCATCTACGGCCAGGCCGGCCCGAAGCACGGCTCGGCGCCGGACGGCGGCTCGACCGACTTCCTGCCCTGGTTCCTGTCGATGGAAGACGCGATGTACAACTGCATCTCCTGCGAGCCGTGGAGCGCCTACAAGATGAAGTCCAAGGGCCTGCTCACCAAGGTGGTGCCGGTGCTGAAGAAGGACGGCAAGTGGCTGAAGAACCCGCTGGTGCGCACCGACACCTTCGTCGATGACGGCGAGATCGTCTATGGCGAGTCGATCGGCAAGGAAGACGTGGCGAAGGCCAAGGAACTGATGGCGCAATGCGCCACCGACTTCGAGCTGCTGGACAAGGAGGTCAATGCCATGGTCTGGAAGTTCACCAATCTCTTCCCGGGCTGCCTGATCAAGTCGATCGACGGCATCCGCGCCAAGAAGAAGTTCTTCTGGGACCAGATGAAGCTCGCCAACCGCCACTGGCTCGCGGCCAACATGAACCACGAGGCCTACCTGGGCTTCAACGCCTTCGACGCCAAGAAGGCCACCGGCCGCGACGTGATCGACTTCGTCAAGTACCGCCAACTGGTCGCCGAGGGCCAGGTCTTCGACGACAAGTTCGCCGAGCAGGTGCTGGCCAAACCCAAGTAAGTCCGGCTTCAGCCCGATTCACCGCAGCGCCGCTCCCCCGGGGGCGGCGATTGACACCTCGGGGGTGCTTGTATACAGTATACGAACAAATCGCAACGGAGGAGCGCGCCAGTGAACAGACCCGGAGAAGAGAAACTCAAGCACTTGTTCCGGCCAGGGAGCATCGGCAGATTCAAGACCAAGAACATGGTCAAGTACGGCGCCTGCTGCGTTTCCAACTACAACGGCCGCGACGGCTTCATCACGCCGCGCGAGCTGGCCAGGGTGCGGGTGATCGCCAGCACCGGCTGCGGCATCATCACCAACCAGGGCGCCTATCCCGACCCGCTGGGCGAGGGCAAGGCCTACTTCCGCCAGGTGGCGATCTTCGACGACAAGTTCATTCCCCAGTTCGAGACCATCGCCGGCTACATCCACGACGCCGGCGCCGTCGCCATCCAGCAGATCCTCCACGCCGGCCGCTACGGCGGCATCGACCTGGGCTACTGCATCCAGCCCTCGGTGGTGCCGCAGACCCTGCCCCACTTCCGGCCGCCGCGCGAACTGACCAAGGAGCAGATCAAGGCCATCGTCGCCCAGCACGCCGACGCCGCCCGCCGCGCCATCCGCGCCGGCTTCGACGGCACCGAGGTGACCAGCTTCATGGGCTACCTGCTGGCCAACTTCAACTCGCGCTTCACCAACCAGCGCAGCGACGAATACGGCGGCTCGGTCGAGAACCGCGGCCGCTTCATGCGCGAGCTGATCGACGCGGTCAAGCAGGCCACGCCCGACAGCCCGATGCTGATCCGCCTGAACGCCGCGGAACTGATGGACCGCTGGGGCGGCAACAGCGAGGACGAGTGCTTCGAGCTGATGCAGCAGGCCGTGGATTGCGGCGTGGACATGATCTCGGTCACCGTCGGCTGGCAGGAGGCGCCCGAGTCCTCCTTCGGCCGCGACGTCTCGCCGGGCCACTGGAACCATCTCTCGGCCAAGGCCAAGCGGCTGTTCCCCAAGACCGCGATCGCCTTCGGCAACCGCCTGCCCGATCCGGTGATGGCCGACCAGTGCATCCGTGACGGCGTCTTCGACTACTGGGAGGTGTGCCGCCCGCTGCTCGCCGACCCGGAGCTGATCCACAAGGCGGCCGAGGACCGCTTGAACGAGGTGCGCCCCTGCATCGGCTCGCTCAACTGCCTGTCGCGGCTGTTCCGCGACCTGCCCTACACCTGCACGATGAATCCGGTGCTGGGCCACGAGGTCGAGCCCGAATACGCGATCACGCCGGCCGTGGAAAAGAAGCGGATCATGGTCATCGGCGCCGGCCCGGCCGGCATGGAGGCGGCCATCACCGCCAGGAAGCGCGGCCACGAGGTCACCGTGTTCGAGAAGTCGGCGCACATAGGCGGCAATCTCGCCGCCTACGCCGCCAACGATCTCGCCCGTCCTGAGGATCTGCGTAGCGTCATCGACTACTACCGGGTGATGGCCGACAAGCTCGGCATCGAGGTTCGCTTGAACACCGAGGCCAACGCCAAGTTCATGAGGAGCGTGCTGCACCAGTACGACGTCTGCCTGGTCGCCGCCGGCGCCCGGACGGACCTGGGCGCCTTCCGTTATCTCGAGGGCGCGGAGCTCCTGGTCGATGCGCTGGAGGTCGCCCACGGCAGGATCAAGCCGGGCCACCGCGTGGTGATGGTGGGCGGCGGCATGATCGGCCTGACCATCGCCGAGTCGCTGACCAAGGCGGGCCACGAGGTGGTGGTGGTCGAGGAGGAAAAGCGCGTCGCCGGCGACGTCATGCCCACCTTCAAGTGGCGGCACACCGCCTGGGTCGACGAGCTGGGCATCCGCACGCTGACCTCCTCGCGCCTGGTGAAGGTCACGTCAGAGGGCGCCACGGTGAAAAACGCCAAGGGCGAGGAGAGCTTCGTCGCCGCCGACACGGTGCTGGTCTCCAGCCCGCGCAAGGCCAACCACGACCTGTTCCACGAATTCCAGTGGATGGTCGATGAGCTGCACGGGGCCGGCGACGCGGTCATCGCCCGCGGGCTGGACGCCGCCATCCACGAGGGCTACCGGATGGGCGTGCGCATCTGAGCGCCGGCGCGACTATCCACACTACGGAGCATACTGCGATGGAGTTTCTGCACCCCCCGGGCTGGGTCCGTCCCAAGGGCTATTCGAACGGCGTCGTCTGCGCCGGACGCATGGTCTTCGTCGCCGGCCAGGTCGGCTGGGACGAACAGGAGATTTTCCGCACCGACGATCTGGTCGGCCAGGCCCGCCAGGCGCTGACCAACATCGTCGGCATCCTCGCCCAGGCCGGCGCCGCGCCCGCCGACGTCGTGCGCATGAACTGGTATCTGGCCGACCAGGTGGAATACAACGAGCGCCTGGCCGAGATCGGCGCGGCCTACCGCGACATCATGGGCCGGCACTTTCCCGCGATGACCGCGCTGCAGGTGGCCGGTTTCGTCGAGGTCGGCGCGAAGATCGAGATCGAGGCGACCGCCATGCTGGCGAGCTGAAGAGGAGCGATGGCAAACGCTTTCGGCGATCTTTCGGCCTGGCAGGCGATGCTCGATCGCCACGCCGAACTGTTCTCCGAAATGAGCGCGGGTTCGCGCGTCGGCTTCGTTTCGCGCTCGGAGTCCGGCGTCACGCCGGGCAAGCACGTGGCCGGGCTGATGGCGGCCAAGGGCGCCGGCGACATGATGGCCTGGGAGCGGCGGGAGACCGGCATGCAGACCAGCCTCGAGGATTACGCCGGCTTCCAGGACGCCCGGGTGGATCTGCTCTTCGTCGCCGAGGACGAGGCGCTCGCCGCCATGCGCGAGGCGCTGTCGGGCGAGGCGCTGGGCATGATCAAGCGGCTGATCCGCAAGGGTGGCATCATGTTCTACGTGATGAAGAACAAGTACCAATTGCAAGACGCCGGTTACGAGGAATTCCTCGAATCGCTGGGCCTGTCGTTTCTCGGGGCCTGCCGATGATCTTCCTGAACCCCCACGGCGCCCCCGAACTCGCCTGCGACCACTGCGGCTGCCGCTGGTTCGACCGCCACGGCGGCAATACCTGCTATGAATGCGGCGCCGAGGTGACTCCCGAGAACCTCGCCGAATATCAAATGGCGCTGGCCCGATTCGCGGCCGAGAGCGCGCAGACACCGCTTCAACCCTAGGACCCTCACCCAACCGACTGGAACGAACATGAACAAACCGACCGCCAAGCACGCCGCCTCCTTCAAGTGGGACGATCCCCTGCTCCTCGACGACCAGCTGTCCGAGGACGAGCGCATGGTGCGCGACGCCGCCCGGCAGTATTGCCAGGGCAAGCTCGCGCCGCGCATCCAGGACGCCTTCAGGAACGAGACCACCGACCCGGCGATCTTCCGCGAGATGGGCGAGCTGGGCCTGCTCGGCCCGACCATCCCGGCCGAATACGGCGGCTCCGGCCTGAACTACGTCTGCTACGGCCTGATCGCGCGCGAGGTCGAGCGGGTCGATTCCGGCTACCGCTCGATGATGAGCGTGCAGTCCTCGCTGGTGATGGTGCCGATCTACGAATTCGGCAGCGAGGCGCAGAGGAAGAAGTACCTGCCCAAGCTCGCCACCGGCGAGCTGATCGGCTGCTTCGGCCTGACCGAGCCCAACCACGGCTCGGACCCGGGCAGCATGGTGACGCGGGCGAAGAAGGCCCCCGGCGGCTATTCGCTGTCGGGTTCCAAGATGTGGATCTCCAACTCGCCGATCGCCGACGTCTTCGTGGTCTGGGCCAAGACCGAGGACGACGTGATCCGCGGCTTCATCCTGGAAAAGGGCATGAAGGGCCTGTCCGCCCCGGCCATCCACGGCAAGGTCGGACTGCGCGCCTCGATCACCGGCGAGATCGTCATGGACGAGGTGTTCGTGCCGGAAGAGAACCTGATGCCCGGCGTGACCGGACTCAAGGGGCCGTTCACCTGCTTGAACTCGGCGCGCTACGGCATCGCCTGGGGCGCGCTCGGCGCGGCGGAGGACTGCTGGCACCGGGCGCGCCAGTACGTGCTCGACCGCAAGCAGTTCGGCCGGCCGCTGGCGGCCAACCAGCTGGTGCAGAAGAAGCTGGCCGACATGCAGACCGAGATCACGCTGGCCCTGCAGGGCTGCCTGCGCCTGGGGCGGATGAAGGACGAGGGCACCGCGGCGGTCGAGATCACCTCGATCATGAAGCGCAACTCCTGCGGCAAGTCGCTCGACGTGGCGCGCGTGGCGCGCGACATGCTCGGCGGCAACGGCATCTCCGACGAGTTCGGCGTCATCCGCCACATGGTGAACCTCGAGGTGGTCAATACCTACGAGGGCACGCACGACATCCACGCGCTGATCCTCGGCCGCGCCCAGACCGGGATCCAGGCCTTCTTCTGAGCCGCAGCGGGCGTTATCATGGGCGGATCATTTTCCGCTCGGG
>JAJZPJ010000045.1 GCA_021811225.1 Pseudomonadota bacterium | reverse complement strand
CTGCGCGTCGTCGAGAAGTTCCTGATGCAGCTCGAGGGACAACTGCACGAGAAGAAAGTCGAGGCGATTTTCACCGACGCGCTCAAGACATGGCTCGCCGAGCACGGCTTCGATCCGCTGATGGGCGCGCGACCGATGGCTCGCCTGATCCAGGACACCATTCGTTCCGCTCTCGCAGATGAGTTGCTGTTCGGCCGTCTGGCCAACGGCGGACGGGTCACCATCGACTTAGACGACGAACAGAAGGTGAAACTGATTTTTGAAGAGGCACTCGAACCCGCACTATAAGGCTTCACCCCTTCACTGACGGCGGCTTGGCATTAGCCAGGCCGTTTTTTTATCTGGAAGATTGCCATGATTGTCCACACCGCTGACTTGCTCGATGGCAACGAAGAGGCGCTGAGAGAGGGGCGCCTGCGCGTGGTGGCGCCGATGTTCCGCAGCTACGGTGGCAAAGCTGCCTTTCACGGCAGCATCAGCACACTCAAGCTGTTCGAGGACAATTCGCTGGTCAGAACGAGCCTGAGCCAGCCCGGACTGGGCCGCGTACTGGTCATCGATGGTGGCGGCTCGCTGCGCTGCGCCCTGGTCGGCGACCAGTTGGCGCAACTGGCCGTCGCCAACGGCTGGACGGGAATCGTGGCTTACGGCTGTGTCCGCGACGCACGCGCCCTATCGGCCATGCCGATCGGCGTGCTGGCCTTGGCCACGCATCCGTTGAAGTCGGTGAAGAAAAATATCGGCGAGAGCGACATCGCGGTGAGCTTCGGTGGTGTCGCTTTTCGGCCGGGTGAGTATCTCTATGCCGACGAAGACGGTATTGTCGTCTGCGAGCAGCCACTGCACTGACTCATAGTGCACCGCACCATCCGCGCATTTCACGAGCACGAATTACGTTTCACATTGCGGAATTTTGTTTTTATGTTATTGATGAATATCGATTAATAATATAAGGTTCTGATGGCTCAAGTTATTGTTGCTCTGCAAAAACCCCCTTATACTTCTCATAACACGAACTCGACCATAGGCAACAGCCCTGGCCTGGTCCGTAGGGGCGGACCTTACCCTTTCCCGCCCTTTGGTTTGCCAGATCGGATCTCTGGCCGCCCCGTGGATGGACGCCGCTCATCGCACTCTCAAGGTACGCCGGCGGCGCCGTGATCACCAACATCCAACCTAGAGGATTTAAATATGAGCCGTGAACTTGAAGTCGCCAAACTGAAAAAAGAATGGGCCGAAAACCCCCGCTGGAAGGGCATTTCGCGTACCTACTCGGCGGAAGACGTGGTCCGCCTACGCGGGTCGCTGCAGGTCGAGCATACGCTCGCCCGCCGCGGCGCCGAGAAACTGTGGAAGCTGCTGCACACCGAGCCCTTCGTCGCAACCTTGGGAGCGCTGACCGGCAACCAGGCGATGCAGCAGGTGAAAGCCGGCTTGAAGGCGATTTATCTCTCCGGCTGGCAGGTGGCGGGCGACGCCAATCTCGCCGGCGAAATGTATCCCGACCAATCGCTCTATCCGGCCAACTCGGTGCCGATGGTGGTCAGGCGCATCAACAACACCTTTGCTCGCGCCGACCAGATCCAGTGGTCGGAAGGCAAGAACGACGTCGATTACTTCGCGCCCATCGTCGCCGATGCCGAAGCCGGATTCGGCGGCGTATTGAACGCCTTCGAGCTGATGAAATCGATGATCGAGGCGGGGGCCGCCGGGGTGCATTTCGAGGACCAACTCGCTTCGGTGAAAAAATGCGGTCACATGGGCGGCAAGGTTCTGGTACCGACCCGCGAAGCCGTCGCCAAGCTGGTTGCCGCGCGTCTGGCCGCCGATGTCATGGGCGTGCCGACCCTGGTCATCGCGCGCACCGACGCAGAAGCCGCCGACTTGATCACTTCCGACGTCGATGACCTCGACAAGCCGTTTTGCACCGGCGAGCGCACCGTCGAGGGTTTCTACCGCACCCGTGCCGGCCTGGAGCAGTCGGTGGCGCGCGGCTTGGCCTACGCCCCTTACGTCGATCTCCTCTGGTGCGAGACCGGCAAGCCCGATCTGGCCTACGCCAAGGCTTTCGCCGACGCCATCCACGCCAAGTTCCCCGGCAAGTTGCTGGCCTACAACTGTTCGCCTTCGTTCAACTGGAAGAAGAATCTCGACGACGCCACCATCGCCTCCTTCCAGTCGGCACTGGGCGCCATGGGTTACAAGTTCCAGTTCATCACCTTGGCCGGCTTCCACAGTCTCAACTATTCGATGTTCAATCTTGCCCACGGCTACGCCCGCAAGCAGATGTCGGCCTTCGTCGAACTGCAGGAGGCCGAGTTCGCCGCGATCGATCGGGGCTTCACCGCGGTCAAGCACCAGCGCGAAGTCGGTACCGGATACTTCGATGCCGTGACCCAGACCATCGAAGGCGGTCAATCCTCGACCACCGCCTTGAAAGGCTCGACCGAGGATGAGCAATTCTTCGAGAAGAAGGTCGCCAACGCTTGAGCCGGGCACTACCCTAGTCCGGCATTTGGCGCGCCGCGCCCCTAAAAAGGGCGCGGCGTATTTGCCTTGCCCTGACACCCTGCTGCTCTTCTGAATCAGGATACGATATGAATACGTCACTGCCCGCCGGCATCGAAATCAAGGCCCCGGTCTCGCCGGAATTCGCCCAGATCCTCACTTTCGAAGCACTCGATTTCGTCGCCAAGCTTTGCCGCCGCTTCGAATCGCGTCGCCAGGAACTCCTGAAGGAGCGCGTCAAGGTTCAAGCCCGCCTGGATGCCGGCGTACGGCCGGACTTCCTGCCGGAAACCGCCGCCATCCGAAACGGCGACTGGACCATCGCTCCCCTGCCCAAGGATCTGCTTCGCCGACGCATCGAGATCACCGGCCCGGTCGATCGCAAAATGATCATCAACGCCTTGAATTGCGGCGCCGATGCCTACATGACCGACTTCGAAGATGCCAACTCCCCGCTCTGGTCGAACCAGATCCAGGGGCAAATCAACATCAGCGACGCCATCCGGCGGCGGATCGATTTCGAGCAGGGCGGCAAGCGCTATCAGCTCAACGACAAGTTGGCGACGCTGATCGTGCGTCCGCGCGGCTGGCATCTCGACGAAAAGCACGTGCTGATCGACGGCCAGCGCGCCGCCGGCGGCATCTTCGATTTCGCCCTGTTCATGTTCCACAATGCCAAGGAATTGATCGCGCGCGGCTCGGGCCCCTACTTCTACCTGCCCAAGGTGGAATCGCACCTCGAAGCGCGCCTGTGGAACGACATTTTCGTCATGGCCCAGGAGGAACTCGGCATCCCCCGCGGCACGATCAAGGCCACCGTGCTGGTCGAGACCATCCTCGCCGCCTTCGAGATGGACGAGATCCTGTATGAATTGCGCGAGCACTCCGCCGGTCTCAACGCCGGACGCTGGGACTACATCTTCAGTTGCATCAAGAAGTTCAAGAGCAATGCGGATTTCTGCCTGGCCGACCGCGCCCGGATCACCATGACCGTGCCCTTCATGCGCGCCTACGCGCTGCTGCTGCTGAAGACCTGCCACCGGCGCAATGCCCCGGCGATGGGCGGCATGAGCGCGCTGATCCCGATCAAGAACGACCCCGAAGCCAACGATCGCGCGATGGCCGCGATCCGCAGCGACAAGGCCCGCGACGCCAGCGACGGCTACGACGGCGGCTGGGTCGCCCACCCGGGCCTGGTGCAGATCGCGATGGAGGAGTTCGTCAAGGTGCTGGGCGAGCGGCCCAACCAGATCGACAAGAAACGCGACGACGTCGTGGTCGCCGCCGCCGACCTGCTGAACTTCCAGCCGGAGCAACCGATCACCGAGGCCGGCCTGCGCGGCAACATCAGCGTCGGCATCCAGTATCTGGGTTCCTGGCTCGCCGGCAACGGCTGCGTGCCGATCTTCAACCTGATGGAAGACGCCGCCACCGCCGAGATCTCGCGCTCCCAGGTGTGGCAATGGATACGTTCGCCCAAGGGCGTGCTGGACGACGGTCGCAAGGTCACCGCCGACCTGGTCCGGCAGATGATTCCCGAGGAAATGGTCAAGATCAAGGCGCTGGTCGGCGAGGCCGCCTTCAACGCCACCTATCTGGAAGCGGCCAAGGTCTTCGAGCAGATGTCCACGGCCGTCGAATTTGTCGAATTCCTGACCCTGCCGCTCTACGAGAAACTGGGGTGAATACGCCGTAGTGGCGCCCGTTTGCGACGAGCGCCACAGACCTAACCGGCCAAAGGCGGAAACAGCTCCTTCAGCCCGGTGGCCATCATGTCGATCGCCATTCCGGCCAGCAGGAAGCCGGTCAGGCGTTCGATGACGTTGAGCTTGGCCGCGGTCAGCCAGCGCTGGGTCTTCGCCGCAAAGTGGAAGGTGGCCCAGGTGATCGCCCCGACCGTCAAGCCCGGGATGACCACCAGCGCAATATCGACGACCCGATTCAGAGCACCGTGGGTCATCATGTAGGACAGCGCCGCCGGCCCGGCCAGCAAGGGAATCCCCAGCGGAACGACGCCACGTCCCTCCCGGTCGGCGGCGGCGGAAGTCTCGGCGGCGGTCTGCTTGACCGCCTTTTCCTGTCCCAGCACCATGGCGATGGCCAGGATCAGCACGATGATGCCGCCGCCCACGCGCATGCCGCCCAGACTCATACCGAGCAGATCGAGGATCTCGGCACCGATCAGTCCCGCGCCGACCAGCGCCACGGTCACCGTCAAACCCAGGACGCGGGCGTAGCGGCGTTGCGACGAGGTGGGCAGACCGCCCGTCGCCTGAATAAACAGCGGGATCAGGCCGAAGGGCTCGACCAGCGCCAGCAGGGTGACGATTTTCTTCAGCAGCAGCGCGGTCATCGCGCTCAGGACTTGCCGGTGCTGCCGAAGCCGCCTTCGCCGCGCTCGCTGACGGCAAAGTCGTCGACGATATTGAAGCCGACCTGCAGCACCGGCACCACCACCAGTTGGGCGAGCCGATCGAGCGGATTCAGGGTGAAGGTTTCCTTGCCGCGATTCCAGGTGGAGACGAAGATCTCGCCCTGATAATCGGAGTCGATCAGGCCGACCAGATTGCCCAGCACGATGCCGTGCTTGTGGCCGAGCCCGGAGCGCGGCAGGATCAGGGCGGCCAGTCCCGGATCGGCGAGGTGAATGGCGATGCCGGTGGGAATCAACTGCGTCTCGCCGGGATGGATTTTCACCGGCACCTCGATGCAGGCGCGCAGGTCGAGGCCGGCAGCGCCGGCCGTCGCGTAATGCGGCGCAAACTGTCCGTCAGCGTCCTGCAAGCGCGGATCGAGAATCTTGACGTCGATACGATGCATGTCAGCGATGCTCCAGCAGGGACGCAATATGGGCGACGATGGCGCGCGCCACGGTCAGCTTGTCGCCCGGGGGCAGCGGGTGGCTGCCGTCGGCGTCGAACAGGATCACGCTATTGGCGTCGCCGCCCAGTCCGTCCCGGACCAGGTTGCCAACGACCAGCGGCAGTCTCTTGGCGACGCGCTTGCCTTCGGCGTACTCGGCCAGATTCCGGCTCTCGGCGGCGAAACCGACGCAGAACGGGGCGTCGGGCAAGGCCGCAACTTCGGCGAGAATGTCCGGGTTTTGCGCAAGTTCCAGGGTCAAGGCGCCGCCGCTCTTCTTGATCTTGTCGGCGTGCGTTTTTACCGGACGATAATCGGCCACCGCCGCGACGGCGATGAACAAATCTGGCCCGGGCAATTCGCGCAGCACCGCCTCGCGCATCTGGGCAGCGCTGGCGACGTCGATGCGCGTGACGCCGCGCGGCGCCGCCAGGGCGACCGGTCCGGCCACCAGCGTCACCTTGGCACCGGCCTCGCGGCAGGCGCGCGCCAGGGCGAAACCCATCTTGCCCGAACTGGCGTTGGAGAGCCCACGCACCGGATCGAGGGCCTCGAAGGTCGGACCGGCGGTGAGCAACACGCGCCGGCCGGCCAGCAGTTTGGGCTGGAAAAAGGCGGCGAGTTCTTCGCAGATTTCCTCCGCTTCGAGCATCCGCCCCGGCCCGACTTCACCGCAGGCCTGCGCACCGGTACCCGGACCGAGCAGGGCGACGCCGTCATCGAGCAGTTGCCGAACATTGCGCCGAGTCGGCGCCTGTTCCCACATCTGACGGTTCATCGCCGGCGCCGCCAGCAGCGGGCACTCCCGCGCCAGACAGAGGGTGGAGAGCAGGTCGTCGGCCGATCCGTGGACCAGCTTGGCGAGAAAATCGGCGCTGGCCGGCGCCACCAGGATGGCGTCGGCGCCGCGGGATAAGGCGATGTGCGCCATGCCGCCGGGTGCGTGCGCATCCCAAAGATCGCTCCACACCGGCCTTCCGGTGAGCGCCTGGAAGGTCGGCCCGCCGACGAAACGCGAGCCGGCGGCGGTCAGCACGACATCGACGGCGGCGCCGTCCTTGACCAGCAGGCGCGCCAGTTCTGCCGCCTTGTAGGCCGCCACGCCGCCGGTGACGCCGAGCACGATGCGTCTACCTGAAAACTCAGCCATGACAGTAGAATATCCGCCAACGATTCGATCAGGCATTCTAACCCATGGCAATCGCCGATTGGCCCGAACAGGAACGCCCGCGCGAGCGTCTGCTGAGGCATGGCGCCGGAGCGCTCTCCGACGCGGAGCTGCTGGCCATCTTGCTGCGGGTCGGTATCCGGGGCAAGAGCGCGGTCGAGCTGGGCCGCCAGTTGTTCACCCACTTCGGCTCCTGGCAGCGCCTGTTCCACGCCACACCGGCGGAGTTCGCCGCGATCCCGGGCATCGGCAACGCCAAGATCGCGCAGCTGCAGGCGGTGCTGGAACTGGCGCGCCGCAGCCTCAACGAACAAATGGACAGCCGCGACCTATTCGGCGCGCCCGGCGCGGTGCGCGACTGGCTGCGCCTGACGCTCGCGCATCTGCACCACGAAGCTTTCCTGGCATTATGGCTGGACGCGCAAAACCGCCTGATCCGTCACGACGAGCTGTTCCGCGGCACGCTGACCCAGACCTCGGTTTATCCGCGCGAGGTGGTCAAGCAGGCGCTATCCCGCAACGCCGCCGCGGTGATCTTCGCCCACAACCACCCCTCAGGCGCCGCCGAGCCCTCGCGCGCCGACGAGGCCCTGACGGTGTCGCTGCGGCAAGCGCTGGCCTTGGTCGATGTCAAGGTACTCGATCATTTCATCGTCGCCGGCAACGCCCCGCCGATGTCTTTTGCCGAGCGCGGCCTGCTGTAGACCTGGCGGAAATGTCCGGCCGGAATTCGGGCTTGAAGTTTTTCTCAAGCCGCGCGTATAATGCGCGGCTAATCGCTTTCTGGAGCAACCCACATGTCCCGCGTTTGCCAAGTCACGGGCAAGGCCCCGATGGTCGGAAACAATGTTTCCCACGCCAACAACAAGACCAAGCGCCGCTTTCTGCCCAACCTGCAGAATCGCCGCTTCTGGGTCGAGTCCCAAAACCGCTGGGTGAGGCTGCGCGTTTCCAACGCCGGGCTGCGCACCATCGACAAAAAAGGCATCGACGTCATCCTCGCCGAGCTGAAGAGCCGCGGCGAGTCGTTCTGACGCCCGCCGCAACCTGACCGGAGATCACCATGGCCAAAGGCGCCCGCGAAAAAATCAAGCTCGAATCCACGGCCGGTACCGGCCATTTCTATACCACCACCAAGAACAAGCGGACCACGCCCGAGAAGCTGGAAATGGTCAAGTACGACCCCAAGGTCCGCAAGCACGTCGCCTACAAGGAAACCAAGCTGAAATAATTCTTGGTCACACCAACAAAAAACCCGCCAACGGCGGGTTTTTTGTTGGTCGATTTGGGATGCCAAGTTTCAGACCGCGTAGCGCCGTAGCCGCAGCGAGAACTCCTGCAACTGGGCGATACCGCTCTGCTCGGCGCGCTGGATCCATTCCTGCAATTGCTTCAGGAGTTGCTCGTGGCTGGCGGCAGAGCGCGCCCAAAGCGCCTCGAGATCGGCGCGCATGGCATAGACCTTGGCCAGGCGGTCGCTCCTGCCCAGTACCGAAGCGAGCTTCTCCTGATCCGGGATCTGCAGCGCCGCCTCGCCCAGCCAGCGCTTCAGCGCTTGGCCTTGACGGGCATCGAGCTTCAACTTGCCGATCTCCTCGACGGCGATGCGCTGCAGCGACTTCAGGTAACGCGCCAGCACGTCGTAGCGATGGGTGATCACCGCCTGCAGCGTCTGTTCATCCACCGCCGGACGCACTGCGCCGAGCCTGGGGCGCGGCGCCAGCTTCTTCACCCGGGCGAGTCCGAGGCCCTCCATGATGCGGATGTAGAACCAGCCGACGTCGAACTCGTACCATTTGTTGGAGAGCTTGGCCGAGGTGGCGAAGGCGTGATGGTTGTTGTGCAGCTCCTCGCCGCCGATCAGGATGCCCCAGGGCAGGAGGTTGGTGCTGGCGTCAGCACTGGGGAAATTGCGGTAGCCCCAGAAGTGACCGACGCCGTTGATCACGCCGGCCGCCCAGAACGGAATCCAGGCCATCTGCACGAGCCAGATCAGCACACCGGGGGCGGCGCCGAACAGCGCGACGTCGATGCCCAGCATGAAGACGACGCCCAGCTTGGGGAATGGCGTGTACAGATTGCGCTCCAGCCAGTCGTCGGGGGTGCCGTGGCCGTAGCGTTCCAGGGTGTCGCGATTGCGCGACTCCTTGACGTAGAGGAAGACACCGCCCCAGAGCACGCGGTTGATGCCCAGCACCTGCGGGCTGTGGGGATCGTCCGGGGTCTCGCACTTGGCGTGGTGCTTGCGGTGGATCGCCGCCCATTCCTTGGTGACCATGCCGGTGGACAGCCACAACCAGAGACGGAAGAAGTGACTGGGTAGCGGCGAGAGTTCCAGCGCGCGGTGCGCCTGGCAGCGGTGCAGGAAAATGGTGACGCCGGCAATGGTGACATGGGTCAGCAGCAGGGCGACGATCGCGTAGCCCAGCCACGACAGATGAAAAAAACCAGCGAACATGCAGATATGCCTATGGGAATAAAACGGTTCGACCCTATTCTACGCGAATAGTTGCCAAACGAATGATCAGGCCGGCGTGCCGAGCAGGCGTACTTCGCGCTGCGGATAAGGAATGTTGATGCCGGCGGCCTGGAAGTTGCGCCAGATCGCGAGGTTGATGTCGGAGCGCAGCTGCAGCGTGCCCTGCTCCGGATCGGCGATCCAGTAACCCAGCTCGAGGTTGATGCCGGAGTCGGCGAATTCCACCAGGAAGGCCCCCGGTCCCGGCTCGGCCAGGACGCGCGGCTGCGCCCGGGCGGCCTCGACCATGATGCGCATCGCCTGATCGAGATCGGTCTCATAACCGACCTGCACCGGCAGCGAGAAGCGCATGTTGGGATCGGTATAGGATTCGTTGCGTACCACCTGGCTCACCAGCAATTCGTTGGGAACGATCGCCTCGACTCCGGAGAGACTCCTGACCACCGTGTAGCGGGTGGTGATTTTGGTCACCAGACCCCGGTCGCTGCCGACCGTGATCAGGCTGCCGATGCTGATCGAATGGTCGAGCAGGATGATGAAGCCGGAGACATAATTGCTGGCGATCTTCTGCAGGCCGAAGCCGAGACCGACGCCGAGCGCGCCGCCGAACACCGAGAGCGTGGTGAGGTCGATGCCGACCAGGGGCAGACCGATCAGCACCGCCAGCAGAATCAGAAACACCTTGGACAGGCGGGTAAACACCGCGCGCAGGTTGCCGTCCAGCCCCTCGATGCGCTGCAGCCTCTCCTCCACCATGCCCGACAGCCATAGCGCCACGAACAGCGTCGCCAGCACCGTCACCAGGCCTTGCAGCACTATCCAGAGATTGAGGCTCTGCTTGCCGACGTCGAAGCTGACGCCCTCCATCATGCGGATCAACTCGGGCAGCAATCCGGTGATGTGCAGCGCCACCAGCGCCCACACCAAGAGCGCGAACAGGCGCTCGAAGGGCGCCAGCCAGGCGGCGGCGCCGAAGGTGTAGCGCAGCACGTAGAGCACCGCGCGGATCGCCGCGAACGACGCCAGGAGCGGCTCCGCCAGCGCCAGCAGATGGGTGTGGAAGTGTCCCTGCAGCAGCGCCTCCGCCAGCATCACCAGCACCAGCGCCACCAGCGGGAAAGCCAGCCGCTTCAGGCCGCCCCTTCCCAGCCGCCAGGCACGGCCCTCGGTCTGCCCCTGAGCGCGCACCATGCGGCTGGCGAAAAGGGCCAGTGCCAGGCACAGCACCAGAGCGCCCGACTGCCAGAACACATCCGGGCGCAGCAGATCGTGCCAGAAGCCGATGAGCATGTTCGGAAAGCCGCTGGTCTTCATGGCAGTTCTTTCAAGCTTGCCGCTCCATGGCCGCCGCGTAGAAACCGTCGGTGCCGTGCCGGTGCGGCAGCAGGCGCATGTCGTCGCCGCAATCGATATCGATGCCCTGCTCCGCCAACAAGGCCGAAGCGGAAAGACGCCGGAAACCGGAATGGTCGGCCAGGAAGGCATCGACGATCAGTTCGTTCTCCTCCGGCAGGATGCTGCAGGTGGCATACACCAGACGCCCGCCCGGCTTCACCAGGCGCGCTGCCGCGGCCAGGATGTCGCGCTGCTTCCGGGCGAGCTCGGCGACGCTCTCGGGCGTCTGCCGCCACTTCAGATCGGGATTCCGGCGCAGGGTGCCCAGGCCGCTGCAGGGCGCATCGACCAGGACCCGGTCGATCTTGCCAGCGAGCCGCTTGACGTGCGCGTCGTTCTCGCCGGAAATGCGCACCGGATGAACGTTGGACAGTCCCGCCCGCGCCGCCCGGGGCTTCAAGCGCGCCAGCCGCTTGTCGGCAACGTCGAACGCATAGAGCCGGCCGGTGGAGCGCATCATGGCGCCCAGCAGCAGGGTCTTGCCGCCGGCGCCGGCGCAGAAATCCACGACCATCTCGCCGCGCTTGGGCGCCAGCAGGCAGCCCAGCAACTGGCTGCCCTCGTCCTGCACCTCGATCGCGCCATCGAGGTAGAGCGGGTGGCGGGCGAGCGCCGGCTTCGACTTCAGGCGCACGCCCAGCGGCGCGTAACGGCAGGCCTCCGCCCCGATAGCGTCGGCGGCAAGCCGGGCGAGCACCGCCTCGCGCGTGGCCTTGAGCGAATTCACGCGCAGGTCCAGCGGCGCGCTCTGGTTCAAGCCGCGCGCCAGTTGCAGCAATTCCTCCTCGGACAGGCGGGGGCGCAGCCGCTCGATCAGCCAGTCGGGAAAATCGACCCGCACGGCGAAATCGAGCGCCTGCTCCGGCTGCGCGCGCAAGCCGCCCAGCCATTCGGCTTCCTCGGCCGTGACCACCTCCGCCAGCTGCCGCTGGGACAAGCCGTTGATACGCACGAGCGCCGCCAGAATCAGGCGTCTGGGCGTCGCCAGCGGCTGCGCCAGCCGCTCCAGCAGACGCCGGCGGCGCAGCACCGCATAGACGGTCTCGGCGATGAAGCCGCGCTCGCGCTGGCCCAGGGCGCGCCGCTCGTGGAAAAAGCCGGAGAGCACGGCGTCGGCGGGCTGGCTGAAGCTCAGGAGTTTCTTCAGCGCCGTGGCGGCATCGTCGATCATGCCCGGAGTGATGCGTAGGTTCATTTTTTCCTATCGGCCCGCTGAGGGTGCAACTGAGGCGGAGTCTGGCGTAACTCAGCGCTTGCGCGCGAAGCCATTATCGTCGAACTCGAGTTGGTCCGCGACCTGGACGAAACTCTCGCCATGGTGATCGGTGTAGCGGATTTTCAGCGGCAGGCCGCGCAGGTCCACTCCCAGCCAGACCTCGGTGGACTCGCCGTCGTCGCCGACGCTCTTCAGGTGCAGCACCCGCTGCGCGCCGAAGGCGAGCTTCAGGCGTTCCTCGCCCAGCACCTCGAAGCGGTAGCGCTCGAACTTCTTGCCGGTCGCCACCATCACCTCGATCCGCCCCGTCGGCAATCGCCGGCCCAGTTGATAGAACACGCTCAACACGTCCTGCGCTCCCGGCGACAGGGGCGCCTGCCGGCCGCCGGAGTAATGCAGTTGCCCCCGCGCCCAGTCGAAGCTGGCGGCCTCGGCCGCGACGCCGTTGCGCACGGTATGGAATTCGAGCGGCTTAAGGCCGGCGGCGGTGATCTCGCCCTCGCTCTTCTGGATCACCTGCGCCTTCTTGAACAGAGCGGCGATCCCGGTGGTTTCGGTGACGCTGGTCAGGGTGTAGGTCTTGCCCTCGCGACGCCAGGTATGGGTCGCCCGTCCGACGACGAAGTCCAGGTCGTCGCGGCTGATCGCAAAACGGATGCGGCCGCTTTGCGGCAATTCGAACGCTGGCGCCTTGGCGGCTGCGGCGGCGGACGGCAGGAACGCCAGCCCCCAGCCCAGCAGCAGGGTTGCCAGTTGCAGCAGCAGCAGTCCCGATCGCTTCATCGATCCGGCCATGTCAGGCCGCAACCGGCGCCGCCAGCGGCGGTGCCGGCGGCCCCTCGCGCAGCAGGACGACCCGCCCCGCCGTCAGGCGCAAGCGTCCCTCCAGGAACCAGCGCACCGCTTGCGGGTAGATCCGGTGCTCCTCGGCCAGCACCCGCGAGGCCAACGCCGCCTCGTCGTCGGCGCCATGCACCGGCACCGCCACCTGCGCCACGATGGGACCGGCGTCGAGCGAGGGCGTGACGAAATGCACGGTGCAGCCGTGGATCCTGACCCCCGCGGCGAGCGCCTGGGCGTGCGTATTCAGGCCCGGAAAGGCCGGCAGCAACGAAGGATGGATGTTGAGCAGTCGCCCGGAAAAGCGCTGCACGAAAGAGTCGCCCAAGATGCGCATGAAGCCGGCCAGCACCACCAGGTCGGGCCGATGACGGTCGATTTCATCGGCCAGCGCCGCATCGTAGGCCTCGCGCGAAGCGTAGCCCCGGTGATCGAGCACCAGCGTCGCAACGCCGTGCTCGCGGGCGTGAATCAGGCCGCCGGCCTCGGCGCGATTGCTGATGACGGCGGCGATGCGCCCCGGCAGCTTCGCCTCGAGCAGCGCCAGAAGATTGCTGCCGCGGCCGGAAATCAGGATCACCGTGCTGGTCATCTAAGCTCCGACGGTCTTGACGCGCGCGCTGCGGTGACGCAGCCAGCCGATCAGCGCCGGCAGCAAGGATGCGGCGACGATGATGACGATCACCAGCGACAGGTGATTCTTGAACAGGGGCAGGTTGCCGAACCAGTAGCCGGCCAGGGTCAGCGAGGCTATCCACAACGCGCCGCCGGCGAGGTCGAAGGCGAAAAACCGCCCATAGCCCATGCCCGCGACGCCGGCCACGAAGGGCGCGAAGGTGCGCGCCAGCGGCAGGAAGCGGGCGACGATCACGGTCTTGCCGCCGTGGCGCTCGTAGAAGAGATGGGTCTTCATCAGCGCCGCCTTGTTGAACAGGCGCGACTGCTCCCAGCGGAAGGCGCGCGGTCCGATGCTGCGGCCGATCCAGTAATTGGCGTTGTCCCCGGCCAGTGCGGCCGAAAACAGGACGGCGCACAGGATAGCGAGATCCAGGCCGCCGCCCGCGGCCAGCGCCCCGGCGACGAAGAGCAAGGAGTCGCCCGGCAGGAAGGGCGCGACCACGAGGCCGGTCTCGCAGAAGATGATGGCGAACAGGATGGCATAGACCCAGACGCCGTAATGGGCGATCAGGAGGGCCAGATGCTGGTCAAGGTGGAGGACGAGATCTACGAACTGGGCAAAGAGCGCCATCGGTGTCGGAGCAGGGAACAGGCCGGGTATTCTACCGGATAGTGCGGTCTATAATCGCCGTCCATGAACGCGATCAAGCCCCTGCCGGACCTTCTGATCAGCCAGATCGCCGCCGGCGAAGTGGTGGAGCGGCCGGCCTCGGTGCTGAAGGAACTGGTCGAGAACAGCCTCGACGCCGGCGCCCGGGAGATCGACGTGCAGTTGGGAGAGGGCGGCGTGCGCTCGATCCGCGTCGCCGACGACGGCGGCGGCATCGATCGGGCAGACCTGCCGCTGGCGCTGGCGCGGCACGCCACCAGCAAGATCGGCAGCCTCGCCGATCTCGAACGGGTCGTCTCTTACGGTTTCCGCGGCGAGGCGCTGGCCTCGATCGCCTCGGTGGCGCGCCTGTCGATCACCAGCCGCACCGCCGGCAGCGCGCACGCCTGGCGCATAGACGCGGGCGACCTGTCGCTCTCGCCCGCGGCGCTCACCCGGGGCACGGTGATCGAAGCCAGCGACCTCTACTACAACACGCCAGCGCGGCGCAAATTCCTGAAACAGGAAGCCACCGAGTTCGCGCACTGCGAAGAGGCGTTGCGGCGCATGGCGCTGGCGCGGCCGGCGGTGGCCTTCAGTCTCGCCCACAACGGCAGGGTCAAGCAGCGCCTGGATGCCAGCGACCTCGCCCGCCGCACGCGCGAACTGCTCGGCGAGGAATTCCACGGACAAGCCCGCGCCGTCGAGCTTGCCGCCGGCGATCTGCATCTGACCGGCTTCGTCGCCCTGCCCGCCTATTCGCGGGCCGGACGCGACGCCCAGTACTGCTTCGTCAATGGCCGCTTCGTCCGCGACAAACTGCTCGCCCACGCGGTGCGCCAGGCCTACGCCGACATCCTGCACGGCAGCCGACATCCCGCCTACGTGCTGTTCCTGGAACTCGATCCGGCGGGGGTCGATGTCAATGTCCATCCGGCCAAGATCGAGGTGCGCTTCCGCGAGGCGCGGAGCGTGCATCAGTTCGTCTTCCACGCGCTGCAACGGACGCTGGCCGCTCCCCTGAGCGCAGCCGCCCAGCCAAGCGGCGCGCCGCAGCGCGACTTGCCCGCCGCGGCGTGGACGCCGCCGCGCCAGTCGACGCTGGGCATCCGTGAGCCGGCGGTCGCCGCCTACCTGGACTTCGTCGCCGTCACGGGGCAGAACCCGGCGGAGGACACGGTGCCTCCTGGGCATCCACCGGAGGAAGCGCCTTTAGGGTACGCCCCGGAGGAAGTACCTTTAGGGTACGCCCCGGAGGAAGCGCCTTTAGGGTACGCGCTGGCGCAGCTCCACGGCGTCTTCGTCCTGGCGCAGAACGCCGCCGGCCTGGTGCTGGTCGACATGCACGCAGCCCACGAACGCATCCTCTACGAAAAGCTGAAGACGGCATTGAACGGCCAGGCGCCGGCGACCCAGCGCCTGCTGATCCCGGCGCTGTTCTCCGCCAGCGCCGCGGAGATGGCCAGCGCCGAAGAACAGCGCCAGACGCTCGAGCGCCTGGGCTTCGAGCTCGCCCCCGCCGGTCCGGGCGAACTCATGGTGCGCGCCGTCCCGGCGCTGCTCGCCAATGCGCCGATTCCCGAGCTGGTGCGCGCGCTCCTCGCCGATCTCGGCGAATTCCCGGCAAGCCGGGTGATCGAGGCGCGCGGCAACGAGCTCCTGGCGACCATGGCCTGCCACGGCGCGGTGCGCGCCCGGCGCAAACTGACGCTGCCGGAGATGGACGCGCTGCTGCGCGAGATGGAGGCGACCGAGCGGGCCGACCAGTGCAACCACGGCCGACCGACCTGGACCCAATTGTCGCTCGCCGATCTCGACCGGCTGTTCCTGCGCGGCAGATGATGGACCTCCCCCCCGCCTCCCGTTCCACGGACGGCTTAGCACAGCCGTCCGGCTACGGCGGCGCGGAGCAATGCTCCACCCAACCCCACCTCCGCCCCGAGGAAGGGGATGACCGCCGCTCGCATGGCTCGCAGGCCATGGCTGCCCTGCCTTGGGGCGGCCCGGCGGCAGGGCGATGACGACTCCCAGCGACCGCCCGCAGGGCGCCGATCGGCGGCTACCGCCGGCCATCTTCCTCATGGGCCCGACCGCCAGCGGCAAGACCGCGCTGGCGCTGGCGCTGGCCGAGCGGCTGCCGGTGGACATCGTCAGCGTCGATTC
>JAJZPJ010000293.1 GCA_021811225.1 Pseudomonadota bacterium | reverse complement strand
ACATCAGGAGCGGCAGGATCATCGGCGCTGAGGCCCTGATCCGCTGGCAGCATGCGCAGGATGGACTGGTGCCCCCGGGCGTGTTCATCCCGCTGGCGGAGCAAAGCGGTCACATCGTTCCGATCGGCGCCTGGGTTCTCGACGAGGCGTGCCGTCAGGCCAAGGCCTGGCAGGATCGCGGCTGGCCGCCGCTGGTGGTGGCGGTGAATCTTTCGGCGCTGCAGTTCAAGCACGGCGACGTGCTGGAATTGGTGGCCGCGACGCTGGCGGCGACCGGCTTGCCGCCCGACCGGCTGGAACTGGAGCTGACCGAATCGATCCTGCTCCAGGACGTGGAGGCGACGGTGAAGACGCTGCATGGCCTGAAATCCCTGGGCGTCAAGCTCTCGATCGACGACTTCGGCACCGGCTATTCCAGCTTGTCCTATCTCAAGCGCCTGGCGGTGGACAAGCTCAAGATCGACCAGAGCTTCGTCCGGGACATGCTCTCCGATGGCGACGGCGCCGCCATCGTCAAGGCCATCATCCAGCTGGGGCACATCCTGCAACTGGAGGTCATCGCCGAAGGCGTGGAGACCGATGAGCAGCTGGCTTTCCTGGACGCGTCCGGTTGCGACGAGGTGCAGGGCTATCTGTTCAGCCGTCCGGTTCCCGCCGAGCGCTTCGCGCAATTGATGGAAAAGGATTCGCACCCATGAGCAGCGACGGAGAAAGACCGAGATTGGCCGGCAGCGCGTCCGGCCCCGGGGGCAGCCTGTTCGGCCGGGTGCTGGGCATCGCCGCCGGCATCGTGCTGCTGGTCCTGGGATTCACGCTGTCGGCGCTGCTCTTCGCCTTCCTGCTCGTGGCCGGAATCCTGGCCGGGGGCATCCTGTGGTGGCGCACCCGGGCACTGCGGCAGGCGCTGCGCAGCCAGATGCAGCAGATGGAGGAGGGCAGGGCAGAATATGAGGGGATGGATGAGGATCGGATGCGGCGCGATGGCGGGCGCGTGATCGAGGGCGAGGCGACCCGCGAAGAGGACGACCAAGAGGACGGCCAAGAGAACGGCCAGGACGGGCGTCGATCATGAGCATTTCAGCGCAAGCCAAGCTCCGCGCGCGCGAGCTGATCGATTTCATCGACGCGAGTCCCAGCCCCTGGCACGCCGCGGCGCTCTGCGCGCAACGCCTGCAGGCGCAGGGCTTCGGGCAACTGGCCGAAGACCAGCGCTGGCAACTGCAAGCCGGCGGACGCTACTACGTCATCCGGGGCGGTTCCATCATCGCTTTCGTCCTGGGCTGCGAGCCGATGGAACGCACCGGCTTGCGGCTGATCGGCGCGCACACCGATTCGCCCGGCCTGAGGTTGAAGCCCAAGGCGGCGCACGAAAGCTGCGGCGCGCTGCGGCTGGGGGTCGAGGTCTATGGCGGGCCGATCCTCGCCAGCTTCGCCGACCGCGACCTGGGGCTCGCCGGCCGGGTCGTGGTCCGCGCCCCCGGCGGCTTCGAGACCCGGCTGCTGCGCTTCGATGCGCCGCTCATGCGGCTGCCCAACCTCGCCATCCACATGAACCGGGAAGTCAATGAGAAGGGGCTCAAGTTCGACAAGCAGACCGAGCTGCCGCTGATCCTCGGCATCGCCGGGGAAGGCGTTGATGCCGAAGCTCACTTCAGACGCCTGCTCGCCGAAAAGCTCGATGCGCCGGCGGCAGACGTCCTCACCTGGGAACTCGCCGTCACCGACACCCAGAAGGGCAGCCTGTGGGGGGCGGAAGAGGAGTTCGTCGCCGACAGCCAACTGGACAACCTGGCCTCCTGCCACGCCGCGCTGAGCGCGCTCCTGGCCTGCGGCAGTCCGGCCGCCACCTGTGTGTGCGCTCTTTTCGATCACGAGGAGGTGGGCAGCGAGAGCGCCGCCGGCGCCGCCGGCAGCTTCGTCACCGACCTCATCGGGCGGATCGCAGCGAATGCCGGCATGGACGAGGAGGCGCGCCGCTGCGCGCTGGCGCGGAGTTTTTTCATCAGCGCCGACATGGCCCACGCCTATCACCCCAACTTCCCCGCGGCCTTTGATCCCGGCCACAAGGTGATGGTCAATGCCGGCCCGGTGATCAAGAGCAACGCCAACCAGCGCTACAGCACGGATGCCGACAGCGCCGCGCGTTTCATCGCGCTGTGCGAGCGAGCCGGCGTGCCCTTCCAGCAGTACGCGCACCGGACCGACCTCTCCTGCGGCAGCACCATCGGACCGATCGTGGCGGCCCGGCTGGGGATGGCCAGCGTCGATGTCGGCTCGCCGCTGTGGGCGATGCACAGCCTGCGCGAGAGCGCCGGCGTGCTCGACCACGCGCACATGATCGCGGCGCTGGGGGCGGCGTTTTCAGACTGAGCCGCCCCCGGCGGCTCAAGGATCGATCAGGCCGCCTTGCGCTCGACCATCTGCAGCTTGTCTTCGCCCTCGATGGCGATCTTGCGCGGCTTCAGGGCTTCGGGGATCACCCGCACCAGATCGATGTTGAGCAGGCCGTTGTCGAGCGAGGCGCTCGTCACCTTGACCTGGTCGGCGAGCTTGAAGCGGTGCTCGAAGTCGCGCGTGGCGATGCCGCGGTGCAGATAGGTCGGGGTCTCGCCGCTGCGCTGCTTGCGGCCGACGATCTTCAGGCTGTCGCCCTCGATCTCGATATCGAGCTCGGGACGGGAGAAGCCGGCCACCGCCATGGTGATCCGGTACTGGTCCTCCGCCACCCGTTCGATGTTGTAGGGCGGGTAACTGGCTTGCGCCTCGCCGCGCTGCGCCTCGTGGATCATCTGCGCCAGATGGTCGAAACCGATGGCGGAACGGTAGAGCGGGCTGAAGTCGAATGTACGCATGCTTATATCCTCCGAAATTAAGCGATATGCT
>JAJZPJ010000292.1 GCA_021811225.1 Pseudomonadota bacterium | reverse complement strand
AAACTGTGCGCCGTTTTCCCCTCGCGCTCGGCGGCGGCGGCAACGCGAGCCTTCAGCTCATCCGGCAGGCGAATCGGGGTCGTGGACATGGCAGCCTCCCGTGCAATTTCGTTCATTGTAGCACTGGAGTGCTACAGTTGCCCGACCACAGTTGCCCGCCCCTTCACTCCGCCCGCAGCGCCTCGACCGCATCGAGGCGCGCCGCACGCCGGGCGGGCAGGACGCCGGCGGCCAGGCCGATGACCACGGCGACGGCCTCGGCGAGGAGCACGAAGTTGATCGGGGTGTGCACCGGCAGCGCCGGCACCAGCAGGTGGATCAACTGCGCCAGGCCGATGCCGAGGACCAGGCCGAGCGCGCCGCCGACGGCGGAGAGCGCCACCGCCTCGCCCAGGAAGATGCCCAGGATGGTTTTACGCTTGGCGCCCAGCGCCACCAGCAGGCCGATCTCGCCGGTGCGCTCGGTCACCGCGATGGTCATGATGGTGACGATGCCGACGCCGCCGACGGCGAGCGAGATGCCGCCCAGGGCGCCCACCGCCATGGTCAGGATGTCGAGGATGTTCGACAGCGTGCGCAGCATGTCCGCCTGGGTGGTGACGGTGAAGTCCTCGCGCCCGTGGCGCGCGCGGAGCAGCCCCTTGACCGCCTGCGCGACCCATGCCGCCGGCACGCTGTCGGCGTAGGAGACGTCGATTTCCATCAGCCCGTCGCGGTTGTAGAGTTCCAGCGCGCGCGCCGCCGGGATGTAGGCGGTGTCGTCCAGATCGATGCCGAGCACCTGCCCCTTGGCCTCCAGCACGCCGATCACGCGGAACTGCAGGCTGCCGATGCGCACCCGGGCGCCGAGCGGATTGGCGGCTCCGAACAGCTCGTTCTCGAGCTTGGCGCCCAGCACCACGAAGGCGCGGGCGTTGTCCGATGGCTCCTCGGGCAGGAAGTGGCCGCTGCCCACCTTGAGGCTGAAGACCTTGAGCATCTGGTCATTGACGCCATAGACGGTGGTGCGGCGCAGCCGGCCGTTACCGCCGACCTCGGAATTGCCCCAGACCACCGGCGTCATCGCCTCGACGCCGGGCAGGTGTTCGAGCGCCCGGGCGTCGCCCAGGGTCAAGGGCCGCACCGAGGTCGGGATGCCGGTCGGAGCGGGGCCCGCGGTCTTGACCTTGCCCGGGGTGATGCCGATCACGTTGGTGCCGAACTGGGTGAATTCGGCCAGCACGAAGCGGTGGATGCCCTCGCCGATCGAGGTGAGCAGGATCACCGCCGCGACACCCACCGCGATGCCGAGCAGGGTCAGGAAGCTCCTCAGGCGGTGCGCGCTGATCGCCGAGAGCGCGAGCCCGATGCCGTCGGCGGCTTTCATCGCCGGCTCATCGCTTGGCCAGCGCCTCGACCGGATCGAGCAGCGCCGCGCGCCGCGCCGGCAGCACGCCGAACAGCAGGCCGGTGACGAGCGCCGTGGCCAGACCGGCCAGCACCGCCCAGTCGGGCGGGTAGGCGGGAAAGCTCGGGTAGAGCTGGCGGATGACCGCGGCGCCCGCCTGTCCGAGCAGGTAGCCGGCAATCGCGCCGGCGGCCGAGAGCATCGCCGCCTCGGTCAGGAAGGCCAGACGGATGGCGCCGCCGGTGGCGCCCAGCGCCTTCAACAGGCCGATCTCGCCGGTGCGCTGGACCACCGACACCAGCATCACGTTCATCACCAGGATGCCGGCCACCGCCAGGCTGATCGCGGCGATGCCGGCCACGCCCAGGGTCAGCGCACGGAGCAGGCGGTCGAAGGTGGCGAGCACCGCGTCCTGGGTGATCACCGTCACGTCCGCCTCGCCCTCGTGGCGCAGCTTGATGATGTCCTGCACCTGGGTCTTGGCCGCCGCAATGTCCTCGCGGCTTCGCGCCTCGACCATGATGCGGAACAGGGTGTTGCTGTTGAACATCGCCTGGGCCAGCGCCACCGGCACGAACACCAGCTCGTCGCTGTTCATGCCCAGCCCCTCGCCGCTCGCCGCCAGCACGCCGACGATGCGGAAGCGCCGGTCGCCGATGCGCGCCAGCCGGCCGACCGCGGGCTCGGCGCCGAACAGTTCCTCGCGCACCTTGGCGCCGATCACCGCCACCGCCGTTCCCCGGTTCCAGTCCTCCTCGGGCAGGAAGCTGCCCTGGGCCAGCTCGAGGTGGCGCAGCTCGGGATACTGGGCGGTGGTGCCGGCGACCATCACCTCGCGCAGCTTGCCCGGCACGCTGATCTCCGAGGTGCCCACCGCCAAGGGGGCAACGCGCAGGACCGCGGGCGCGCGCAGCAAGGCCCGGGCATCGTCGATGGTGAGGTCGCGCGGCGTGCCGGTGATGGCGTTGGCGGGATTGAAGCCGCCGGTCTGCGAGCGGCCGGGCAGCACGATCACCAGGTTGCTGCCCAGCGACGAGAACTGGTCCAGCACGTAGCGCCGCGCCCCGTCGCCCAGCGCCGTCAGCACCACCACGGCGGCGACGCCGATGGCCATCGCCAGCACCAGCAGCGAGGTGCGCAAGGGGTTGCCGGTCGCGGCGCTGCCGGCGAAGCGGATCAGGTCGGGGGCGCGCATCTGACTACCCGGTGGCCGGGGCGCTGTCGTGGGCGAGCCGCCCGTCTTCCATCAGCAGCTGGCGGCGCGCCCGGCCGCCGATGCCCGGGTCGTGGGTGACCACGATCAGGGTGACGCCGCCGGCATTCAGCGCTTCGAGCAGATGCACCACCTCGTCGCCGGTGGCGCGGTCGAGGTTGCCGGTGGGCTCGTCGGCCAGGATCATCGCCGGCTGCATGATCGTGGCGCGGGCGATGGCGACGCGCTGGCGCTGGCCGCCGGAGAGCTGGTCCGGGCGGTGGCCGGCGCGATCCTCCAGGCCGTAGTC
>JAJZPJ010000291.1 GCA_021811225.1 Pseudomonadota bacterium | reverse complement strand
TCCGGCCGGCGCTTCGATGATGAAGGAAGCCCCGGGGTCGATGGCCAGGCTGCGATTTTCGGCATCCAGGGCCAGCAGGTCGGGGGAAGTCGTCGGGGTCGTCGGGGTCGGCGGCATCGGCGGTTTCAATTCTCGGGAAGCGTCGCGTTTTCCAATTGCATTCTCCGTTCCGCCAGCCGCAGCAGGGGCAGCACGTCGCAATAGCGCAGGCTTTGTTCGTCTTCGAAGCGGACGCCGGCGTCGCCGGCCTTGAGCTCCCGGGCGACGGCGTGGATGCGGTCATGCCAGTGCTCCAGGACGCTGGCCCAGTCGGGGAAGGCGGTCTCCGGGAAGAGCCGGCGTCCGGCCTTGCTGTTCAGGACCGTGATCTTGGGCAGCAGATCCGGGTCCGCTCCTAGGCCCGCGAAGGCGGGGTCCTGCAGCAGCACCTTGGCGAAGACGACCGCGGCGACCGGCCCTTCCGCGGGCCGGGCGACGGCGGCGTAGATCGGCAGTTGCGGCTCGGTGATGCGCTGCGACGCCCAGTTCTTGGTGTCGACCCGGGCCCCGGTCTTGTAGTCGATCACCATCAGACGGCCGTCTTCCAGCCGGTCGATGCGGTCGATCTGGACGGCGGCGGCGATGCCCTCGATGTCGACGTCGAGCCGGCGCTCGCAGGCGACGACGGCGAAGTCCTGGGGGCGCGCGAGTTCGAGGGCGAGCCAGCGGTGCATCAACTTCATCAGCCGCCGCCGCTCCAGGGCGCGAAAGCGCGGTTGGAGCGGCTCCTGGCGCGCGTCGTGGGCGTCGAGCGCAGCATCGATGGCGGCGTCGATTTCCTGTTCGCGTTCCCCGATGTTCATGGCCTTGAGTCCGGACGACGTGCCGACGGACTTCCAGAAGATCTCCAGGGCGTCATGGACCAGGGAGCCGCGTTTGGCGGCATCGAGCCCTTCCACGGCTTCCGGCAGCTTGGCGGCACCCAGCCGGAACTGGTAATAGGCCCAGGCCGGGCAGATCGCCTGGGCGCGCAGCATCGCGGTGCCGCCCTTGATCGTCTCACCGTTTTGCACCGCCGGCGCCGTCGCGTCTGCGATGGCCGCCGCCAGCGCGCTACCGGGCCGGCCCGGGGTCGGCGCATCACGTTCCTCGCCCGGCAGCAGGTCGGAGAGCAGGGGGCTGGGGCGCAGCGCCGCCGCAGCGTCCATGCGCGGCCAGGAAAAGGTGATGTCGGCCGCGCTGCGGCCCAGGCGCCGATGCACGCTGCTGGCGAAGGCGAATTGCACGGTGGCGCTGGCGTTGGGGGACTGGGCCGTCCGCTGGGCTTCGGCGGACAGCAGCGGGTTCGGGCGGGCGGGCGGCGGCCAGGCGTTATCGACCATGCCCATGACCCAGAGGGCGTCGAATTGCAGGCCGCCGGCTTCGAGCAAACCCATCACCTGGATCGGCGGATCGCCCACGGTCCGGGGCTGGAAGACCCGGTCGGTGCACAGCCGCCTGAGGTCGGTCAGAGCGGTGGCCGCATCGATCTCGCCGAGCAGGGAATCGAGCCTCGCCAGCTTTCGGGTTTCCTCGATGAAGGCCTGTTGCGTTTGGTATTCATGGCTGGCGAGCTTGCGCTCCGCCAGCCAGCCCGTTTTGTCCAGGGCGGCCAGGAATGCGCCGGCCCAGGCGGAAGGGGGCCTGGCTCTCTTGAAGTCGAGAGCGGATCTCTGCAAGGCGTCCAGATGCTGCGCGAGCGCCCTGCCCGGGAACTTGTCCTGCCCGACCGAGCGCGTGATGAATCCGATCAGGCGACCCAGGCTGGCCTTGGGCGCGACGCCGCGACGCAGTTCCGCCTCCAGGCGGGCGCGGCTGTCGGCCTCGGCGGCGGCCGCAGACCAGTAAGGGCTGCGCAGCAGGCGGCTGAAATCGCGCTGTTCGATCGGCCGGGAGGTGCAAGACAGGCGCAACAGATCGAAGGCGGTGCTGACCAGGGGATGGTGGCTGAGCGTGCGGCCCAGGCTGATGTTGAAGGGGCGGGGCATTTCGGCCAGGCCGGGGCGGATGGCGGCGGGCACCAGGATGTCGTCCAGGGTGTCCTGGAGCAGATCGCGATTGCCGGCGAGATCGGGGACCACGATGCCCAGCCTCGCCCCGGGATTGGCCGCCAGATGTCGCTGCGCCCAGAGGGCGGCAGCGAGGCATTCGGATGCGCCGTCCGGAAAGGAGGCGGCGCGGATTGCCGTGGCATCCCGGCCCGTATCCAGGATGCCGAGCCCGACGCCGCGCTTTCGGAGTGCCTGCTGCAGTTCTAATTCGAGCGGCGTGAATCGGTCGAAGCCGGCAAACAGAACGCGGTCCGGCAAGGGCAGCTTCGCTTCGGCTATGCCGGCGACCAGAGCCTTCTGCCGGCGGGCGGAATCGATCCAGCCATGCTTACGGCACAGACCGAGAAATCGCGACTGCCAATCCTTGAAGCGGCGGTTCTCGTTGGAAGCGAAGGACGGCTGGACCGTGATGTTCCAGCCGACGGCGAGGGCGTGGGCCTCGGCCGCCGTCGTCGCCATGGCGGGAGTGTCGAACAGGGCCTGCTCGGCGTCGTCCAGGGAGTCGCCGATCACCCGCTCCCAGAGCAGCCGCTCCTGGAAAGCATCCAGGACTTGGTGCGCGCTGCCGGGAGGAAAGTCCTCGCCGCGCAACAGCCGCTCCTCGGCCAGGCCGTCCAGCCATTGAGCCACCGTGCGGGCATCCAGGGTGGTCCAGGTCGCCTCGTGCCGCCGTGCCCGGACCTGGTCGTAACGGGCGCGAAGCGACTGGGCTAGGCGCGAGGTGGCGCACAGCACCAGGAGCCGGTCGCAAGCCGGCAGCTGTTCGAGCGAGATGGAATCCATTTCGGCCAAGTGTATCCCCAGCGGGGACCGATCGTTCCATCCGCCGCTTCG
>JAJZPJ010000044.1 GCA_021811225.1 Pseudomonadota bacterium | reverse complement strand
GTTGGTGGGTCGTGCGGGGGTCGAACCCACGACAAACGGATTAAAAGTCCGCTGCTCTACCAACTGAGCTAACGACCCAGCGAAAGGCGCGAATTATAGGAAGTCACCGCGTCGATGTCAAACCGGATTCGGGGTTCAGGCCTCGCGCATCATGTTCCAGTATTGCAGCTTCATCGTGCCGGCGGCGCCGGTGACGATGGCGACCAGCGTCAGCATCGAACCGAGCGCCAGCGTCGATACTCCGGTGACGCCCTGGCCGATGGTGCAGCCCATGCCGAGGACGCCGCCCACGCCCATCAGCACGCCGCCGACCGCGTGATTCGCGAAGTCGCCGACGGAGGCGAACCACTCGATGCGGAAGCTGCGCTTGACCAGGGCGTAGAGAAACGAGCCGACCATCACCCCGGCCAGGGCGCAGATGCCGAAATTGATCAGCGAGAAGTCGGAGGGGTGCATCAGGTAGCGCACGGAATCGCCCATCGGACTGATGAAGGTATAGGACTGCACCTCCACGCGCGAGGGCACGGTGTCCGCCATTTCGGCCCATTCCTTCCAGGCCCGACCGATACTGCTGCCGGTGATGGCCCAGCCGGCCACGACGGCCAGGCCGACCACCGTGCCGCCCAGGATGTTGTCGCGATTGGCGCGGAAGTCGGCGGCCTTGAAGATGAAGAACAGCAGCGCGACGACGAGGAACCCTCCGAGCGCGAGATGCAGCGTCGCGGTGTTCCCCATGCCCGCCAGACCGCCGAGGATGGCGTCGAGCGTCTGGCTCTTGATGCCGTATTTGGCCAGGCCGATGGCGAACGGCGACATCCAGCTGTCGAACATCGTGCCGTAGAAATCGGTCCACAGCATCAGGTAGGCCATCGCCGAGGCGATCGCCAGCACCACCAGCGACTTCAAGTTGCCGCCGCCGATCCGCACCAGGGTCTTGTTGCCGCAGCCCGACGCCAGGGTCATGCCGATGCCGAACATGGCGCCGCCGAGGAGATTGCGCAGCCAGGCGAAGTTCTCGGTGCGGTAGGGGGGGAAGGTCGAGCCCGAGATATTCACCCGTCCGCTCGCCTCCAGCAACAGGACGCCGCCGGTGGCGACGGCGATGGCCAGGAGCCAGGCGCGCAGCCGGCCGGTGTCACCCATGTTGACCCAGTCGGACACCGCACCCATGGTGCAGAAGTTGGTCTTGTTGGCGGTAGCGCCCATCACCGCGGCGATGCCGAATACCGCGAGCAGCACTTCGTTGTGGATCGTGAGGGCCATGGCGAGTCTCCGTTATTGTTTGAATAGTTCAATTTTAATCAATGCCGGCGGCGAGCGGATCAGTCTTGTTGCGCTAGAAATAACTTCTATCGATCAGTGCGGTAGGGGGTGGGATCGGCCGCGCCGGCCGCGGCGAAGCCGGCGCGGCGCAGCCGGCAGGAGTCGCAGACGCCGCAGGCGCGGCCAGCCGGGTCGGCCTGGTAGCAGGAGATGGTGAGCGAGTAGTCGACGCCCAGGGTGCCGCCCAGGCGGATGATTTCGGCCTTGGACAGTTCGATCAGCGGCGCGTGCAGGGTGAGCCGGCGCCCCTCGACCGCCGCCTTGGTCGCGAGATTGGCCATCGCCTCGAAGGCGCGGATGTATTCCGGCCGGCAGTCGGGATAGCCGGAGTAATCGACGGCATTGACGCCGATGAAAATGTCGGCGGCGTCGAGCACCTCGGCCCAGGCCAGGGCCAGCGAGAGCATGATGGTGTTGCGCGCCGGCACGTAGGTGACCGGAATGTCGGTGCCGATGCCTTCGGTCGGCACCGCGATGGCGGCATCGGTCAGGGCGGAGCCGCCGAACTGGGTCAGATCGAGGCGCACCGTGCGCTGCCTCGCGGCGCCGAGGCTGGCTGCGACGCGGGAAGCCGCTTCGAGCTCGACGCGATGGCGCTGGCCGTAGTCGAGCGACAGGCAATGGCAGGCAAAACCGCGGCTCTTGGCAAGCGCCAGGACGGTGGCGGAGTCGAGCCCGCCGGAGAGGAGGACGACAGCGTTGGGCGTCATTTCAGCGGCCCCGCTCGGCGCCCCAGAGCAGTTTGTGCAGCTGCAGCTGGAAACGCACCGGCAGCCGGTCGCGCAGGATCCAGCCGGCCAGTTGCGCGGGGTCGAGTTGCCCCGCGACCGGCGAGAACAGCACCGGACAGATGGCGTCGAGCTTGCGCTCGCGCATCACGGTCTTCGCCCATTCGTAGTCGGCCTCCGAGGCGAGCACGAACTTGATCTCGTCGCGGCGGGTGAGCAGGTCCAGGTTCTGCCAGCGGTTCTTCTCGCTCTCGCCGGAGCCGGGGGCCTTCAGGTCCATGATCTTCGAGACGCGCGGATCTACGTCGGTCAAATCGAGGGCGCCGCCGGTCTCCAGCGATACCGAGTAGCCGGCAGCGCACAGCGCGCTGAGCAGGTCGAGGCAAGCTCTCTGCGCCAGGGGCTCGCCGCCGGTGACGCAGACGGTGTCGCAGCCGTATTGCGCGACCCGCGCCAGCACCTCGGCGATGCCCATGTTCGTGCCGCCGGTGAAGGCGTACTCGGTATCGCACCAGATGCAGCGCAACGGGCAGCCGGTGAGACGGACGAAGACGGTGGGCAGGCCGACGCGGGAAGACTCGCCTTGGAGCGAATGGAAAATCTCGCTGATCTTCAGCGTCGCCGCCATCCGCCCGCCCTGTTCTGCGGCAGGAGCGGCCGCCATCACTTCTTCTTGAGGCGCTGCCGGGCGGACTTGGCGGCGCTGCTGTCCGGGTATTGCTTGATCAGGGAGGCGTAGATCTTCCTGGCGGCCATGGCCTTGCCCGCTTCCCTCAGGCTGTCGGCTTGGCCGAGCAGGGCATCGGGCACCTTGCCGTCATTGGGCCAGGCGGCCGGCACCTTGGCGAAGGTCTCGGCGGCCTTGGCATACTGGTGCATCTGATAATAGCTCGAGGCGGCCCAGTACTGGGCGCTCGGCGCGAGCGCACTCGCCCCGTGATTCTTGACGAAGTCCTGGAAGGAGGCCAGGGCGAGCTTGTATTTGGCCGCCTTGAACTGGGTCAGCGCCGCCGCGTAATCGCGCGTCTCGGCAGCCTGATCGACGGCTGGGGCGGCTGGGGCGGCAGGTGCGGCGGGCGCTTGGGCGGCGGTCTCGAGCTTGCGCAGACGGCTGTCCAGATCGGTATAGAAGTCGGTTTGCCGCTTCTTGGCCGTTTCGATGTCGTTGCTCTGCATTTCGACCTGGCCCCTCAGTCGGGCGATCTCGTCCTTCAGCGACTGGATCTGGTTGGCCAGATCGATCTGGCCGCGTGCCGAAGTTGCGAAATCCGAGTCCATCTTCTTGGACTGTGCGGCGAGATCGTCGCGCAATTGCGCGATCTGGTTCCGCGCCTGGTCGTCGTCGAATAAGCCAGCGTGCGCCGGGAATGCCGCCAAAACGCTGCTGCATGCAGCTATCGCCAGCAGCGCTGTTGTGTTGATCCTGGACATCGCTCAGTACTCTCCGGAGTAGAGCATGTCGTCCCGGCGGTTCTCTGCCCATGCCGCCTCGTCGTGGCCGGGATTGCGCGGCTTCTCCTCGCCGAGGCTGACCGCTTCGAGCTGGTCCTCTTTGACGCCGAGCAGCTGCAGCGCCTTCTTCAACACATCCGCACGTTTCTGGCCCAGGGCGACGTTGTATTCGCGGCTGCCGCGCTCGTCGGTGTTGCCCTGGATCAGCATCTTCATGGTCGGATTGGCGATGAGGAAACGGGCGTGCGCCTCGATCAGCGGCTGGTACTCGTCCTTGATGACGTACTGGTTGAAATCGAAGTAAATGCTGCGCTTGGAGAGGATGCTGCGCGGGTCCTTGAGCGCAGCCAGACTGGTCATGTCCAGCTTGTCGGACGAGACCGCCTGTGACTGGGCTCCGTTCCTGGCGGCGCTCTGGGCGCTGCCGGCGGCACCGGCGCCGGTCTGTTCAGGAGCGGGGGGCTGCGAGCCGCAGGCGGCCAAAAGCAGGCTTACGGCGGCGGCGAATAACAACTTGCGCATGGTCGGGCTCCAGGTTTGGACGTGCTATTTTACGAAAGGACCCCAGGCCGGCTCGCGCACGTCCGCGGCCTGCACCGAGAGTGTCTGCTTGATGCTGCCGTCGATGGAGACGGTTGCGAGCACGCCGCGGCCGTTGATCTCGGTGGCGTAGATGATCATGCGGCCATTCGGCGCGAAGCTGGGCGACTCGTCCCTGGACGTGTCGGTCAGGATCTGCGTTTGCTTGGTCGCCAAGTCCATCAGTGCCACCTGGAAACGGCCATCGGTTCTCGCAATGTAGGCCATGCTCTTGCCGTCGGGTGAGATTCGCGGCGTCACGTTGTAGTTGCCCTGGAAGGTGATCCGTTCGGCATCGCCGCCGGTGGCGGGCATGCGGTAGATCTGGGGGCTGCCGCCGCGGTCGGAGGTGAAATAGATCCACTGGCCGTCGGGCGAGAATCTCGGCTCGGTGTCGATGCCGGAGGAGTGGGCCAGGCGCTTGACGCCGCTGCCGTCGGCGTTGATCAGATACATTTGCGAACCGCCGTCCTTGGACAGCACCACCGCCAGCTGCTTGCCGTCGGGCGACCAGGCCGGCGCCGAATTCGAGCCCTTGAAGTTGGCGACCACGTGCCGCCTTCCGGTCGCCAGCGAATGGACATAGACGATCGGCTTCTTCGCTTCGAAGGAAACGTAGGCCAGATGCGTGCCGTCGGGGGACCAGGTCGGCGAGATGATCGGCTCGCGCGAAGCGAGCGCGGTCTGTGCGTTGGCGCCGTCGGCATCGGCGATCTGCAGTTCGTAACGGCCGGTGCTTTTCACCACATAGGCGATGCGCGTCGAGAAGATCCCCGCTACGCCGGTCAGTTTCTGGTAAATGAAATCGCTGACGCGGTGGGCCGTGGCGCGCAACTGCGCGCTGCTCGATATGAAGGCCTGGCCGCCCAGCGGGGCCTGCTTCTGTATGTCGTAGAGAAGAAAGCGCGTCTCGTAACGGCCGTCGGGGGTAGTGGTGACGCTGCCGGTGACCAGGGCATCGGCGCCGCGGGAATTCCAGTCGGAATAGTTGACCTGCGTCGTTTCGGACAGGGGGGTGGCCCCCGGGTCGATCAGACTGAACTGCCCGCTATGGTCGAGGTCGGCGCGTATCACCGCGGTCAGCGCCTGGGAGACGACACTGTCGCCGGCAAAGTCGGCGATGGCGATCGGCATGCGGTTGGTGCCGGCACCGGTGATCTCGATCGAGAGCTGGGCGAGTGCCGGAGCCGAGAGGCCCAGCAGCGTCATTGCCAGGCTGGTCAGTGCGAGGCGGAAAAGGGTCTGTCTCATTGTCGATTGATTATACCGTTACTGTTGGTTATTGGTCTTCCAGCGGTCTGAAAGTCAGCACCAGCCTGCGCTCGAAGACCGACGGGTCGGCGGGTTTGGGCAGCGGATCGGACTTTTTGATGGCCCGCTCGATGGCGTCGTCGAGTGCCGGGATGCCGGTGGATTTCTTGAGTACGGGCTCCCCGACCAGCGAGCCGTCGGGCAGGAGGGTCACTTCGAAAACCGCCTCAGGATCGCCGCTGACGCCGACCGGTCTGACGATGTTGCCCTTGATCTTGGCGGCGATCTTGTCCTGCCATGCCTGCTGGGCCTTGGACAGCGACGCGGCCGCCTGCGCCGCCTGTAGCTGCGCCAACTCCTTGGCGGCGGCTTCGCTGGCCTTGCGTTGTTCGGTTGCCTGGAGGTCTTTCTGGAGCTGCTGCTGGAACGGATCGGTGCGCGGCTTCGGTTTTTCCGCGGGCTTGTTCGGCGGCTTCGGCTTTTCCAACGGTTTCGGCTTCTCGGTCGGTTTGGGTTTCTCCACCGGTTTTTTCGCCGGCTTTTCCTTCTGCACTATCTCGGGCTTGGGCGGCGACGGCGGCGGCTTGGTCTCGACTTGCGGTTCGGGCTTCGGTTCGACCTCGGGTTCGGCTTTCGGTTCCGGCGGCGGCGCCGGTTGCGACCGCACTTGCGGCGCGGGAAGCGAGCGCACCAGTTCGACGGCGACCGCCGACGAACTCTGGCTCTGCCAATGGACGCCGTAGAACAGGAAGAGCGCGAGCAAGAGATGCACGGCCACCGCCAGCACCAAGGCGGCGCGCTTGCCGGGCGGCGGTGCACTCGGCTCGGGCTTCATTTGCTATCGGGCTGTACCAGCAGGCCGATTTTCGCCACCTGCTGCCGCTGCAACTCGTCCATGACGCCGAGCACGGCCTCGTACTTGACGTTCTTGTCGCCGGCGATCAGCACCGCCTGCTGCGGATTCTTCGCCTGCGCCGCCTTCAGCAGGGTGGCCAGGGCCGCTCTGCTGATCGGCTGTTCTCCGGCATTGCCCGAGCGGTCGTTGATGGCGAGGGAGGCGTCCGCCTTCACGATCACCTCCAGCGGCGCTACCGGCGGCGTCGCGCTCTTGCCGACGCTGGGCAGAGCGACGCTGCCGGTCTGGATCATCGGCGCCGTGACCATGAAGATCACCAGCAGCACCAGCATCACGTCGATGTAGGGGACGACGTTGATCTGGTTCATCAGCCGGCGTTGTCTCATCTCACCTGCCTCTGGAGAATGTTCGAGAACTCCTCCATGAAGCTCTCGAAGCGCACCGAGATGCGATCGACGTCGTGGGCGTAGCGGTTGTAGGCGACCACCGCCGGAATCGCCGCGAACAGGCCGATGGCGGTCGCCACCAGTGCTTCGGCGATGCCCGGGGCGACCTGCGCCAGCGTCGCCGAACTGACGTTGGCCAGGCCGCGGAAGGCGTGCATGATGCCCCAGACCGTGCCGAACAGGCCGACGTAGGGGCTGACCGAACCGACCGAGGCGAGGAAGGCCAGATGGGATTCCAGCGAGTCGGTCTCGCGCTGATAGGTGGCGCGCATGGCGCGGCGCGCGCTGGCGACCAGGGTCGCCGGATCGAGCGTCTTCTGCCCGCGCAGTTTGTTGAATTCGCGGTAGCCGGCCTCGAAGATGCGCTCCAGCGCGCCGGTGCCGTGGCGATTGTTGACCGCGCTCTGGTACAGGCTGTTCAAGTCGCCGCCGCTCCAGAAATCGCGCTCGAACTGGTCGGTGCGGGCGCGCGCGTCGCGCAGCGCGAACCATTTTCGGAAGATCCAGTACCAGGACATGAAGGAGACGCTCATCAGCAGCGTCAGGACCAGCTTGACCACGAGGCTGGCGTCCGAGACGAGTTGGACGATGGAAAGATCCTGGGTAATGTTCATGCGCGGTTCCCGGTGCGGTTCGAATTCAAGGCTCTGAATGTTGAAAAAACATCTTCCGGCATCGCTGCCGCCCTCATGTGCGCCGAATCGACGCAGGCGATGCGCACCTTCGCCGTGAGCAACAGTTCGGCACCCTGAGCGCTCTCGCGCAGCACGTTCTGACTGAAAACGACTTGCACCCGACCGACAGACTCGATCGTCGAAGAAACGTTCAACAGATCGTCGAGCAGCGCCGGCCTCAGGTATTCGACGGCGAGCGAACGAACCACGAAGGCGATGCCGCATTCTCCGACCAAGCGTCTCTGCTCGAAGCCGAGTGCGCGCAGCCATTCGGTGCGTGCGCGTTCAAGAAATTTCAGGTAGCTGGCGTAATAGACCACGCCGGCGGCGTCGGTATCCTCGTAATAAACGCGAGTGGGCAAAGCGAAGTTGACGCGGGCAATGCTCGACATGCGCTATTTTAACCGGGAAGCGGCGCGGGCAGGCTACTGTTCCTTCCAGAGCGCGGGCTCGTTCGGTCCGGCCAGGCCGAAATGGCGCCAGATCGCGGCGGTGGCGGTGCGCCCGCGCGGCGTGCGCTGCAGGTAGCCCTGCTGGATCAGGAAGGGCTCGAGCACGTCCTCGATGGTGTCGCGCGCCTCGCCGATCGCGGCGGCGAGGTTGTCCACCCCGACCGGGCCGCCGCCGAACTTTTCCAGCATCGCCAGGAGCAGCTTCCGGTCCATGATGTCGAGACCCAGGTGGTCGACGTCGAGCATGGTCAGCGCCGCATCGGCGACCTCCCGGGTGATGCGGCCCTCGGCCCTGACCTCGGCGAAGTCGCGCACCCGGCGCAGCAGGCGGTTGGCGATGCGCGGGGTGCCGCGCGAGCGCTTGGCGATCTCGGCAGCCCCCTCGGCGGCGACATGCACCTTGAGCAGGGCCGCCGAGCGGGTGACGATCAGGCCGAGTTCCTCGGGCGTGTAGAACTCCAGCCGGGCGACGATGCCGAATCTGTCGCGCAGCGGATTGGTCAGCATGCCGGCGCGCGTCGTGGCGCCGACCAGGGTGAAGGGCGGCAGATCGAGCTTGACCGAACGCGCCGCCGGCCCTTCTCCGATCATGATGTCGATCTGGAAATCCTCCAGCGCCGGATAGAGGATTTCCTCGACCACCGGCGAGAGGCGGTGGATCTCGTCGATGAACAGCACGTCGTTCGGTTCGAGATTGGTCAGGATCGCCGCCAGGTCGCCGGCGCGCTCCAGCACCGGTCCCGAGGTCTGGCGCAGATTGACGCCCATCTCGTGGGCGACGATGTGCGCCAGCGTCGTCTTGCCCAGTCCCGGCGGGCCGAACAGCAGCACGTGGTCGAGGGACTCGCCGCGCTGCCGGGCCGCCTCGATGAAGATCTCGAATTGGCCGCGGATCTTCTGCTGGCCGACGTAATCGGCGAGCTTCTTCGGCCGCAGCGCGCGTTCCAGGACGTCCTCCTGCTGCGGCCCGGCGGCGATCAGGCGCTCTCCCTCCGTAGGGGCGGCGGCGAGCCGGTCGATTTCGATGGCCATGGCGGCAGTTTAACCGACCTGGGCCCGGCCCGGCATCAGGCCTTGGACAGCAGCTTCAGCGCCTGGCGGATGCCTTCGGGCACCGCCACGTCCGGCGGCAACTGACGCATCGCCGCGACCGCCTCGCGTTCGCTGTAGCCCAGCGCCAGGAGCGCGTTGGCGATGTCGCTGGCGGCATCGGGGGCGATGGCCTCGGGGCTGACGCCGCCGGCGGTCGAGGGCTTGGGCAGCCGGTCGCGCAACTCCAGCAGCAGACGCTCGGCGGTCTTCTTGCCGATGCCCGGAACCTTGATCAGTCGGCCGCTCTCCTGCATCACCACCGCCTGCGCCAGTTCGGCCACCGACAGACCCGACAGTACCGCCAGCGCGATGCGCGCGCCGACGCCGCTGATCTTCAGCAACTGGCGGAAGGCGGCGCGCTCGTCCTGGGAGAGGAAGCCGTAGAGGAAGTGGCCGTCCTCGCGCACGATCAGGTGGGTATGGAGGCTCGTCTTCTCGCCCGCCGCGGGCAGGTGGTAGAAGGTGCTCATCGGCACGTCGAGGTCGTAGCCGACGCCGTGCACGTCGAGGGTGATCTGCGGCGGGTTCTTCTCGATGAGTACCCCGGTCAAGCGGCCGATCATGGTGTTCCCTTTCCGTTAGATGAGCCGCCCGTTCCTGACCCGGAACCCGGCGGTGGCCAGGGCGCCCAGCCCCTGGCCGCCGTGGGCGTGGCAGATGGCGCAGGCGAGCGCGTCGGCGGCGTCGGGGCTGGGCTCGCCGGACAGCTGCAGCAGTCTCACCACCATGTGCTGGACCTGTTCCTTGGCCGCCTTGCCGCGGCCGACCACCGCCTGCTTGACCTGCAGCGCGGTGTATTCGGCCACCGGCAGCCCGGCCATCACCAGGGCGCCGATCGCGGCGCCGCGCGCCTGGCCCAGGAGCAGCGTCGATTGCGGATTGACATTGACGAACACCTTCTCGACCGCCGCCTGCTGCGGCCGGTGTCCGGCGACCACCTCATTGACGCCCTCGACGATGATCTTCAGCCGCCCCGGCAGGTCCCCGCCGGGGCCGGTCTTGATCGCGCCGCTGCTCACATACACGAGCTTCGCGCCTTGCTTGTCGATGATGCCAAAGCCGGTCACGCGCAGACCCGGGTCGATGCCTAGGATGCGCACGCGTTCGCCGGCCACCGGGTGCCTACTCCTCGATCACCGCGTTGGTATACACCTCCTGCACGTCGTCCAGGGACTCCAGCGCATCGAGCAGCTTCTGCATTTTCACGGCGTCCTCGCCGGTGAAGTCCGTCTCGGTCTGCGGCTTCATCGTCACCTCGGCGAACTCCGGCTTGAAGCCGGCACCCTCCAGCGCTTCCTTGACCGCGAGAAACTCGCCCGGGTTGGAGAGCACTTCGATCGAGCCGTCCTCGTTCGTGATGACGTCGTCGGCGCCGGCTTCCAGCGCCGCCTCCATCAGGCGGTCTTCGTCGGTGCCGGGGGCGAACAGGAACTGGCCGCAATGCTTGAACAGGAAGGCCACCGAGCCGTCGGTGCCGAGATTGCCGCCATACTTGTTGAAGGCGTGGCGGACGTCGGCGACGGTGCGCGTCTTGTTGTCGGTGAGGCAATCGACGATCACCGCGGCGCCGTTGATGCCGTAGCCCTCGTAGCGGATCTCCTCGTAATTCACGCCTTCCAGTTCGCCGGTGCCGCGCTTGGTGGCGTTCTTGATGTTGTCCGAGGGCATGTTCTCGGCCTTGGCTCTTTCCACCGCCAGCCGCAGACGGGGATTGAAGTTCAGGTCGCCGCCGCCCATCTTGGCGGCGACGGTGATCTCCTTGATCAGCTTGGTGAACACCTTGCCGCGCTTGGCGTCCTGGCGGCCCTTGCGGTGCTGGATGTTGGCCCACTTGGAATGACCGGCCATGTTGAATCCTTGCGATGATTGGTGAATGAGGCGCCAGTTTAGCACCGGCCTTGCGTCCCTCAGCCGGCGTCGATTCGATCGAGTCCGAGGTTGCGCCAGATGGCCATCGTCAGCGCCGCCTGGTTGAGCGTGTAGAAGTGCAGGCCGGGGGCGCCGTTGGCCAGCAGTCTCTGGCACAGCCCGCTGACCACGTCGAGACCGAAGGCGCGAATCGAGGCGGCGTCGTCGCCATAGTCTTCCAGCCTTTTCCTGATCCAGCGCGGAATCTCGGCGCCGCAGGCATCCGAGAAGCGCGCCAGCTTGGCGTAGCTGGCGATCGGCATGATGCCCGGCACGATGGGCACGGCGACCCCCGCCGCGCGCGCCTCGTCGACGAAGCGGAAGTAGGCGTCGGCGTTGAAGAAGTATTGGGTGATCGCCGAGTCGGCGCCCGCGTCGATCTTGCGCTTGAAGTTGGCGCGATCGTCGCCGGCCGATCGCGCCTGCGGATGCACCTCGGGATAGGCGGCGACCTCGATGCGGAACCAGTCGCCGGTCTCAGAGCGGATGAATTCGACCAGTTCGCTGGCGTAGCGGAACTCGCCGGCTTCGGCCATGCCCGAGGGCAGATCGCCCCGGAGAGCGACGATGCGGCGGATGCCGGCCTCCCGGTAGCGCGAGAGCAGAGTGGCGATGTTCGCGCGCGTCGAGCCGATGCAGGAGAGATGCGGCGCAGCCGAAAAGCCCTCGCCCTGGATCTCCAGCACCGTCTCCAGGGTGCGGTCGCGGGTCGAGCCGCCGGCGCCGAAGGTGCAGGAGAAGAAGGCCGGTTTGAGCTGCGCCAACTGCGCGCGCGTGGCGCGCAGCTTGTCCACGCCCTCCTGCGTCTGCGGCGGGAAGAACTCGATGGAAAGTTCAGGCTTGTTCAATTTCTATTTCCTCTTGCCCAGGATCAGGGCGGACAGCAGCCAGGAGACGATGCTGTAGAGCAAGGACCCGAACAGCGCCGACCAGAAGCCACCGACGATGAAGCCATCGACCCAGTGCGCGACCATCATGAACAGCAGCGCATTGATGACGAAGATGAACAGCCCCAGCGTCAGCAGCGTCACCGGCAGCGTCAGCAGGATCAGGAGCGGACGCAGCAGGGTATTGACCAGCCCCAGCAGCAGCACCACGATCAGCGCCGTGCCTATGCCCTCGATGCGGATCGAGGGCAGCAGATAGGGCAGCAGCAGCAGCGCCACTGCGTTGATCAGCCAGACGACCAGTAGGCGCATCTCAGTAGCGGTAGCTGTCCGACTTGTACGGCCCGTTCTTGGCCACGCCGATGTAGGCGGCCTGCTGGTCGGTGAGTTCGGAGAGCTGGGCATTGAGTTTCTTCAATTGCAGCCGCGCCACCTTCTCGTCGAGATGCTTGGGCAGCACATAGACGCCGACCGGATACTTGCCCGGATTGGCGAACAGCTCGATCTGGGCGATGGTCTGGTTGGCGAAGGACGAACTCATCACGTAGGACGGGTGGCCGGTGGCGCAGCCGAGATTCACCAGGCGGCCCTTGGCCAGCAGGATGATGCGGCGTCCAGAGGGGAAGATCACGTGGTCGACCTGCGGCTTGATCTCCTCCCACTGGTACTTCTCGACCGAGGCGACGTCGATCTCGTTGTCGAAGTGGCCGATGTTGCAGACGATCGCCTGGTCCTTCATCCTGACCATGTGCTCGTGGGTGATCACGTGGTAGTTGCCGGTGCAGGTGACGAAGATGTCGGCCTTGTCGGCGGCGTATTCCATGGTCACCACGCGGTAGCCTTCCATCGCCGCCTGCAGCGCGCAGATCGGATCGACCTCGGTCACCCAGACCTGCGCCGAGAGTGCGCGCATCGCCTGGGCCGAGCCCTTGCCGACGTCGCCGTAGCCGGCGATCAGCGCGACCTTGCCCGCGATCATGACGTCGGTGGCACGCTTGATGCCGTCGACCAGCGACTCGCGGCAGCCGTAGAGATTGTCGAACTTGGACTTGGTGACCGAGTCATTGACGTTGATCGCGGGGACCTTCAGTTCGCCGCGCGCGTGCATCTGGTAGAGGCGATGGACGCCGGTGGTGGTCTCCTCGGTGACGCCCTTGATCGCGGCCAGCCGAGTCGAATACCACTTGCCATCGACGCCCAGCCTGGCCTTGATCGCGGCGTAGAGCACGCGCTCTTCCTCGCTTCCCGGATTGGCCAGCACCGAGACGTCGGCCTCGGCGCGGGCGCCCAGGTGCAGCAGCAGGGTCGCATCGCCGCCGTCGTCGAGGATCATGTTGGAATACGAGCCGTCGGCCCACTCGAAGATGCGATGGGTGAAATCCCAGTATTCCGTCAGCGATTCGCCCTTGTAGGCGAACACCGGAATGCCGTCGGCGGCGATGGCGGCGGCGGCGTGGTCCTGGGTCGAGAAGATGTTGCAGGAGGCCCAGCGCACCTTGGCGCCGAGCGCGGTCAGGGTCTCGATCAGCACCGCGGTCTGGATGGTCATGTGCAGGCTGCCGGTGATGCGCGCGCCCTTCAAGGGCTGGCTGGCAGCGTATTCCTCGCGGATCGCCATCAGGCCGGGCATCTCGGTCTCGGCGATGCGGATCTCCTTGCGTCCCCAGGGGGCCAGGGCGAGGTCGGCGACGTGGTAGTCGGTGAAAGCGGTCATGGCATACTCCATTCAGGTTTCTGAATGGGCGCCGTTGCTACGGGAATACCGCCGCTCCAAGCCTGACGACCTCGCGGTCGCTGCAGCGCCCCTCGGAGCGGGGGATAAAATTTATCGTCGGTTCACAGTCCGGCGTCTGCCTTCAAGGCCGCTACCCTGAAACGGATTTTGGCTTCGGCCGGCGCTTCGCGCCTTAACATTCGCTGCGCTCATGTTAGCCTACGCCGAAATACCGCCAAAGCCGCTCTGCGGCCGGCCTCACAGGCCGGCATCGGCGCGCAGCGCGACAACGGATTTTGGCTTCGGCCGGCGCTTCGCGCCTTAACATTCGCTGCGCTCACGTTAGCCTACGCCGAAATACCGCCAAAGCCGCTCTGCGGCCGGCCTCACAGGCCGGCATCGGCGCGCAGCGCGACAACGGATTTTGGCTTCGGCCGGCGCTTCGCGCCTTAACATTCGCTGCGCTCACGTTAGCCTACGCCGAAATACCGCCAAAGCCGCTCTGCGGCCGGCCTTACAGGCCGGCATCGGCGCGCAGCGCCGCTGCTTTGTCGGTATTTTCCCAGCTGAACTCCGGCTCGTCGCGGCCGAAGTGGCCGTAGGCGGCGGTCTTCTGGTAGATCGGACGCAGCAGGTCGAGCGCGACGATGATGCCCTTGGGGCGCAGGTCGAAGTGCCTGCCGATCAGTTCGACGATCTTCTCGTCGTCGAGTTTGCCGGTGCCGAAGGTATTGACCATCAGCGAGACCGGTTTGGCGACGCCGATGGCGTAGGCCACCTGCACCTCGCAGCGATCGGCCAATCCGGCGGCGACCAGATTCTTGGCGACATAGCGGCCGGCGTAGGCGGCGGAACGGTCGACCTTGGACGGGTCCTTGCCGGAGAAGGCGCCGCCGCCGTGGTGCGCCGCGCCGCCGTAGGTATCGACGATGATCTTGCGCCCGGTCAGGCCGCAGTCGCCGGAAGGCCCGCCGACGACGAAGCGGCCGGTCGGGTTGATCAGGTAACGCGTCTTGGCCGTCAGCATTTCCTTGGGCAGCACCGGCTTGATGATCTCCTCGATCACGGCCTCGCTGATCTGCGCGTGCGAGATTTCGGGGCTGTGCTGGGTGGAGACGACCACGGTGTCGATGTCCGCCGGCTTGCCATCGACGTAGCGGACGGTGAGCTGCGATTTCGCGTCCGGGCGCAGCCACGGCAGGCGGCCGTCCTTGCGCACCTCGGCCTGGCGCTGCATGATCCGGTGCGCATAGTAGATCGGCAGGGGCATCAGGCTGGGCGTCTCGTTGCAGGCGTAGCCGAACATCAGTCCCTGGTCGCCGGCGCCCTGGTCGAGATCGATGCCCTCGCCTTCATTGACGCCCCTGGCGATGTCGGGAGACTGGCGGTTGATCGCGGTCAGCACGGCGCACGACTTGTAGTCGAAACCGATGTCGGAATCGTCGTAGCCGATGCGGCGCACGGTGGCGCGGGCGATGTCCATGTAGTTGATGTTGGCGCTGGTCGTGATCTCGCCGGAGATGACCACCAGACCGGTCGATACCAGCGTCTCGCAGGCCACCCGCCCGTGACGGTCCTGCGCCAGGATGGCGTCGAGGACGGCATCGGAGATCTGGTCGGCAACCTTGTCGGGATGGCCTTCGGATACGGATTCCGAAGAAAAGAGATGTTCCTTGCTCATGCTGTCTGCTCCTGTTGCGATATCCCCGGTTTGTCGGATTCGGTCGTCGCGACCGGCTCGGGGAAGAGCAGGCGACGCTTTAGCAGTATTTTCTCCGGCACTGGCGCCGAAGATCCGCCCTGCAAGTTGTCCTGATTAACTCGGCGGATATGCAAATTCTACTGATGCTTTGCCGGTGGGTCAAACGCCCCGCCTGTTCTTGCCCGCTACGCTGAAGGGGTTTCCGGCTCTTTTCCGGACCACGCCAGCGAACCGCTGCCGCCGGAAAACAGGCGGTCCTCCGCGGGGCCGTGCGCGCGCAGGCGCTGGTGAAGCTCCTTGGGCGGGAGGCGCTCCAGTTGAGCGCTCTCCCTGGATACCCGCATCATGCGCACGATGGTGTCGCCGCAGACCACATTTATCCTGCAGGACAGTTCATCCAGGGCCCGCTTCTTTTCCTCCCGGAGACCATTCACCTGATCTGTCAGGTCCCGGGCCAAGGCCAGAAGTCTGTCGCTCTCCGCGGCGAGCAGGTCGAGTTGGCGCGTCGCCGCGGCGAAGCGGGTCTGCGCCGCTCTCCAGCCGCGCTCCTGCTCGGCGCTGATGCTGATCTCATTAGCCTGGATCTTCTGCTGCAGGGTGAGGAATTTCTTGACCTCGGGCTGCTCCGCGATCTGTCTCTTGTTATCGCTGTTGGCGCTGCCGGCTTTTGCCAGATCGGCAAGCCTGCTCTCCAGCGCCTCGATTTCCCGATCCCAGTCGGCGGGGTCGGGCGCGAGCACGCTCACCACCGTCTCGATTTCCTTGCGGCTGCCGCCGCGAGCGATCGTCACCTGCCGGCCGGCCACCGCGCATCCCTCGCAGCTCTCGATATCGGCTTCTTCCGCCAGTATTTCGCAATTGATCGCCCGCTTGATGCGCACCTTGCCGCCGATGATCAAGCAATTGTCGGCAGCGTTGATCGTGATCTCCCCGTCTCTTGCTTCGACGGTGGCGCGTGAGGCCGAGCGTTCGATCATGACGCTGCCGGCGGGGTTGTGCACCGAGCCGCCGGCGAGGTTCCCCTTCAGGTGGACGATGCCGCCGTCGGAGGTCACATCGCCGAA
>JAJZPJ010000043.1 GCA_021811225.1 Pseudomonadota bacterium | reverse complement strand
ACCCGGACGTTGATGATCTCCACCGGCGCCCGCTCCTGTTCCAGCGAATAGCCGTAGAGCCGGTTGTGCTCGGCGTGGAAGGCGGCGGCGATGGCCGCGGCGTCCCGGGCGGCGATCGCCGCGCGCGACACCGCGAAGGACACTTCGTGGTACTGCTTGATGTAGCGGCAGTCGAGCTTGATCTCGAAGTGGCGCAGCTCTGCCGGGATGCGCTCCTCTTCGAGCTGGCGGGCGCCCTCCTGCGTCATGTCGTCGATCACCGCGGCCAGCCGGTCCCAGGCGATGGATTCCAGGCGGGAGACGAAGGTGCGGACGAAGTCGTGCTTCAGCTCGCTCATCAGCATGCCGAAGGCGCACAGCACCGAGGACTCGCGCGGGATGATCTGCAGCGGAATCTCCAGCTCCTGGCAGATCAGGCAGGAATGGATCGGACCGGCGCCGCCGGCGGGAATGAAGGGGAACTCGCGCGGATCGAAGCCGCGCTTGATGGTCACCTCGCGCACGCCCTGGGCCATGTTGTTGCAGGCGACGCGGTACATGCCCGCCGCCGCTGCCTCGATCGACAGGCCCATCGGCTTGGCGATGTGCGTCTCGATGGCGCGGCGCGCGGCGGCGAGGTCGAGCCGCATCTTGCCGCCGGCGAAGAAATTCGGATCGAGATAGCCCAGCACCACGTTGGCGTCGGTGGTGGTGGGCAGCAGGCCGCCCTTCATGTAGCAGGCCGGGCCGGGATCGGCGCCGGCGCTGGCCGGACCCATGCGCAGCAGGCCGCCCTGGTCGAGCCAGCCGATCGAGCCGCCGCCGGCGCCGATGGTGTGGATGTCGAGCATCGGCAGGGCGATCTTGTGGCGCGCGATCTCGCCGTCGTTCTTGATCATCGGCGCGCCCACCGCCACCGAGGCCTCGAAGCTGGTGCCGCCCATGTCGGTGACGATGCACTTGTCCTGGCCGTGGATCCGGGTGTAGAAGAGCCCGGCGCCGGGGCCGCCGGCCGGGCCGGAGAGCAGGGTCAGCGCCGCCTTGTCGCGCGCCAGTTGCGGCGAGATGACGCCGCCGTTCGACTGCATGATCAAGAGCAGTCCGCGAAAGCCGATCTGGGCCAGGCGCGTGCTCAGCTGGTCGAGGTAGTGATTGAGCTTGGGCCCGACGTAGGAATTGAGCGCCGTGGTGCTGACCCGCTCGTAGAAGCGGATCGAGGGCAGGATATCGGTCGATACCGAGAGATAGGCGCCGGGCAGCTCGGCCCGCACCAGCTCGGCCGCCGCCTGCTCGTGGGCCGGATTGGCGAAGGAATTCATGAAGCAGATCGACACCGCCTGCACGCCCTCGGCCTTGAACAGGCGCAGCGCCGCCCGCACCTCGTCGAGATCGAGCGGCGCGGTCTCGACGCCGTTCCGGTCGATGCGGCCGCCGACGCCGATGCGCAGGTGGCGGGCGGCGAGCGGCCTGACGTTGGTGAACCGGTTGTTGTACTGCTCCTCGCGGATGCCGCGGCGCATCTCCAGCGCGTCGCGCACGCCGCGCGTGGTGAGCAGCGCGCACTTGGCGCCGGTGCTGGTCAGGGTGGCGTTGGTGGTGACCGTGGTGCCATGGACGATGACGTCGATGGTGGCGGCGAAGGCCTGCAGCGACAGCGGCGGTTTCATGCTGGCGGCGATGTCGGTCAGGCCATTGACGAAGGCGATCGAGGGATCGGCCGGCGAAGACAAGGTCTTGTAGATGGTCGGTTCGGCTCCGTCGCGGGTCACGACCAGATCGGTGAAGGTGCCGCCGACGTCGATGCCGATTTTTAGCGCCATGTTTGCACTCCTGAGGTTCTGTCTGATCATGGCGCGGCGCTCCGCCCGACCAGACTGCGCACGTCTTCCTTGCGCACCTTGCCCAGGGCGGTCTTGGGCATCTCGCCGACGAACAGCACTTCCTTGGGATGCTTGAAGCGGGCGATCCGTCCCTCGAACAGGCCGAGCACGCGCTCCCGGGTGAGGCTCGCGCCGCTCCTGGGCACCACCACCGCGACCACGATCTCGCCCCAGCGCGGATCGGGGCGGCCGACCACCGTCGCCTCGGCGATGTCGCGGCACTCGATCAGGACGTTCTCGATCTCGGCGGGATAGATGTTCTCGCCGCCGGAGATGATCATCTCCTTCCTGCGGCCATCGACGAACAGATAGCCGTCGGCGTCCCAGTGGCCCATGTCGCCGCTCCTGAACCAGCCGTCGCGCAGCACCTCCGCGGTGGCTTGCGGCGCGCGCCAGTAGCCGATCATGACGCTGGCGCCGCGCACCAGGATTTCGCCGGTGACCCCCGGCGGCAGATCGTCGTCGCTGCGGTCTCCGACCACCCGCACCTCGCAGCCGAGCGCCGGCCGGCCGGCGGAGCCGGGCTTGCGCTCGACGTCGGCGCGCTTCTGGTAGGTGGCGATCGGGCAGGTCTCGGTGGCGCCATAGACCTGCACCATCGGCACGCCGCGCTCCTGCAGCGCGCGGATCAGCCGCTCCGGCACGATGCTGGAGCCGGTGGAGATCATCCTCAGGCTGGACAGATCCGCGCTCTGCCAGCGCGGATGCGCGATCAGCATGTCGAGCTGCGCCGGCACCAGCACGGTGAGGCTGATGCGTTCGCGCTCGATGGCGGCTAGCGTCGCCTCCGGGTCGAACTTCGGGTGCAGCACCACGCTCGCCCCGGCTGCCAGCGCCGGCGTGGTCAGGATGTTGAGGCCGCCGACGTGGAACAGCGGCAGGGTGGTGAGGATGCGGTCCGCTGCGCTCAGCTCGTGCATGTCGTTGCTGTTGATGGCGTTGGCCGCCAGCGCCGCCTGGGTCAGCAGCACGCCCTTGGGCCTGCCGGTCGTGCCGGATGTGTAGCAGATCAGGACCGGGCCAGCGTCGCCGACTTCCGGATCGCGCGGCGCTGGCTCGGCAGCGGCGAGGAACTCCGGGTAGGCGAGCCAGCCTGGCCGCGGCTCGCCCATCGACACCAGCGCGACCCCGTCCAGGAGGCCGCCCAGGGATTCACGCAAGCCCTCGGTCTGGGCGGCGAAGGGCGGCTCGACGAACAGCACATTGGGCGTGCAATCGGCCAGCATCGTCCCGTGCTCCGGCGCCGCCAGCCGCCAGTTGAGCGGCATGAACAGGGCGCCCAGACGGGCGCAGGCGAACAGCAGCGCCAGCAGCTCGGGACTGTTGTAGCCGAGATAGGCGGCGCAGCCGCCGCGGCCCACGCCCTTTGCCGCCAGGGCACCGGCCAGTTGCTCGACCAATGCCGCGAGCTGCGCGTAACTCAGCTCGCGTCCGGGAAAGCGGATGGCCGGCTTGTCGGGCGTCGCCTCGGCGTGGCGCGCTATCCAGTCGGAGACGTTCATGTTCGATGCTCAGGTCTGCGCTCAGGCATCGGCCACTTCCAGCACCACCGCCATCGCCGAGTCGCCGGCGGCGCAGCCGGTGAACAGGCCGTAGCCGCCGCCGCGCAGGGCCAGCTCCTCGATCAGTTCGATGACGGCGCGGGTGCCCATCGGCGCCTGGGGATGGCCCCAGACCAGCGAGCAGCCGAAGTTGTTCATCTTCATCAGATCGGCGCCGGTCTGCCGGGCGAAGTAGATGTCGTTCAGCGCGAACGGGTTGTGGGTCTTGATCGCGGCCATCTGCCCGATCGCCAGACCGGCCTGTTGCAGCGCGTTGCGGGCCGCGGGCACCGTGGCTTCCGGCATGCGCGCGAGGCCGACCCGGGCCAGGCCGAAGCCGTGCAGGCGCACCGCGATCTTCGGGTTGGCGGACAGTTCGCGCGCCGCCTCGCGGCTGGCGACGACGATGGCGGCGCTGCCGTCGGCCGGATGCGTCTGGCCGCCGTAGGTCACCGTGCCGCCCGCCAATACCGGCTTGAGCCTCCCCAGCCCCTCGGGGGTCGACTGGCCCACGCCCTCGTCGCCGTCTAAGATCGCGGCGGTCTTCTGGTAGTTCGCTGCGGGCACCTCGAAGGGCAGGGTCATGAAGCGGCGCAGGAAGGCCGAGTCGTCGGCCAGCGCCTGCCGGTACTGCTCCTCGCGGCGCAGCACCACCTGGTGCTGCTCGGCGGTCGTGATGCCGTGATCCCTGGCCACGTTCTCGGCGGTGGCGAGCATCGAATGGCCGCCTTGCGGATCGCAGCCGAAGTTGTCCATCACCCAGTCCTCGGCCACGCCGGTGCCGCCCGGGCCCTTGGGATTCGGGTAATACAGGTGCGGGCCGTTGGAGGTGCGGTCGCAGTTGATGGCGAGCGCGGTCATCGCCATGCCCACCTCGATCTCCTGGGTCGCCGCCAAGAGCGTGCGCACGCCGGTGGCGCAGGCCTGCATCAGCGTCGGGCCGCCGGCTTGCGCCGCACCGGCCATGCCCATCAGCCAGGGCAGGCCGTAGAAGGCGTGCTTTTGCGGCACCGAGATGCCGAGCGCGCCGTAGTCGAAGATCATCGGGTCGATCTTGCGTTTGGCCAGCTCCCGGCGCGCCACGTGCGCGGCGAACTCGATGCTGTGCAGGTGCGCGAAGCTGCCCTGCCAGCGCACGAAGGGCGTGCTCCAATATGCGCCGTAGGGAATCTCTGCCTTGTAGCTCATGGTCCTGCTCCTGGAGTTCGAACGGCGTTCAGGCGCCGCCGCTCACTTCGTCGCGGCCTGCGGCGCCTGGTGGTCGAGGCCGATGGCGACGACGAAGGCGTGCTTGGCTTCGCGCAGATGGTCCTGCATCGCCTGCGCCGCGGCGTCGCCGTCGCCCGCGGCGAGCTGCTTGGCGATGCGCTTCAGGCCGGCCAGCACCACGTTCCTCACCTTGGCGCTGCCCAGGGTCAGGGTGCGCAGGTGCTGGACGTGGTCGGCGTACAGCTCGACCGCGTGCACCAGACGGGGGTTGGGCACCAGGGCCAGCCAGGCCGAGCGGAAGCGCGCGTTGGCGTCCATGAACGCCTCGTTGTCGCCCGCCTTGTGCGCCGCGATGCTGGCCTCCAGCGCATTGATGATCGGCGCGCGCACCACCGGATTGGCGGTCTGCGCCGCCACCCGGCGCAAGGCTTCGGGCTCCAGCAGGCTGCGCACCTCGTAGATGTCGTCGACGTCGGCGATGGTCAGCGAGGGCACCACGAAGCTGCGCCCGTCGGCCGTCACCAGCCCGTCGCTGGCGAGCCGGGTGAGCGCTTCGCGCACCGGCGTGCGCGAGACGCCGAGCTGCGCCGCCAGCTGCACCTCCTGCAGCGCCTGGCCGGGCAGGATCTTGCCGTTGCGGACGTTCGCCCGCAGGGTCTGATAGACCTGGTCGCTCAGGGCGAGGGGGCGTTCGACGGGTTTTAGCGTGGGCACCAAGTGCGATACTCCCAACGGGTTGCGGGCAAGTTCACGATTGCGACAGATGGATACTGTATACATTTGCCGTGCGCAGGTCAAGCGGACGGCCGGAACGGCGCCGAGCGTTTTCCGTATATGGTAGAGTGTGCGCGCTTGAGTATACTGCATACATTTGCCCGCCGTAGGTGCCCGGTGTCCTGTTCCGCGACGATCCATCCAATACATAGAGGAGGAGACAATTGATGAAGAACAAGCTGATCCGATACGCAGCGGTGGCCGTCGGCGTCGCGACCTTGGCCGCCGGCGCGCTGGCGGCCGACCTGAAGGTGGGTCTGAGCGTGTCCTTGTCCGGGCCCAATTCCTCGCTGGGCATCCCCTACGCCAAGGGCATGAGAGCGGCGCTCGCCTACCTGCCCGTGATCGCCGGCCGCAAGGTGCAGCTGATCGTCCTCGACGACGGCTCGGACCCGACCACGGCCGGGCGCAACGCGCGCAAGCTGATCGAAGAGGACAAGGTCGACGTGCTGATGGGCACCTCGGGCGTGCCCTCGACCATGGCCATGGCGCAGGTGGCCGAGGAAGACAAGACGCCGATGATCGGCCTGGCGCCGATCTCCCCCACCGCCAACCCGTGGGTGGTCACCGTCGCGCAGCCGACCCAGCTGATGGTCGATGCGGTGGTCGAGCGGATGAAGCGCAACGGCGTCAAGACGGTCGGCTACATCGGCTTCTCCGACGCCTGGGGCGACCTGGTCTATAACGCGCTGATGAAGGCGGCGCCGGCGGCCGGCATCAAGGTGGTCGGCAACGAGCGCTACGCCCGCTCCGACCAGTCGGTGACCGGGCAGGCGCTGAGAATCATCGCGCTGCACCCCGACGCGGTGATGACCGGCGGCGCCGGCACGCCCGGCGCGCTGCCCTTCCTGGCGCTCGCCGACCTGGGCTACAAGGGCGGTCTCTACGGCCAGCACGGCCTGATCAACGCCGACTTCATCCGGGTCGCCGGCGCTTCGGCCAACGGCGCCCTGATGCCGACCGGGCCGGTGATCGTCGCCGGGCAGCTGCCGGCCAACTATCCGACCAAGCAGATCGCGCTCACCTTCCGCAAGGTGTACCAGCAGGTCAATCACGCACCCACGACCGACGCCTTCTCGGCCTACTCGTTCGACGGCTGGCTGGTCTTCGCCGACGCCGCCAAGCGGGCGCTGGCCGCGAGCCACGCCCAACCCGGCACGCCGGCGTTCCGCACCGCGCTGCGCGACGCGATCGTGAGCACCAAGGAAGTGGTCGGCACGCACGGCGTCTACAACTTCAAGCCGGGCGACGCCTATGGCGTCGACCGCCGGGCGCGGGTGATCGTCAAGCTCGAAAACGGCAAGTGGAAGCTGGCGCCCTGAGCGCCGGGTCTTGACGTCGCCGGGACAAATCGGGGAGCTGGTCGAATGACCTGGGAGGTCGCGCTGATCCTGTCGGCCGACGGACTGGCCAACGGCGCGGTGTACCTGCTGGCCGGGCTCGGCCTGGTGCTGGTCTTCTCGGTCACCCGGGTGGTGTTCGTGCCCTTCGGCGATGTCATCGCCTTCTCGGCGCTGACCCTGGCCGCCTTCGAGGCCGGGCGCACGCCGCCGACCATCGGCCTGGTGCTGACCCTGGCGCTGCTGGCGCTCGCCGCCGAACTGTGGCGGCTCGCCCGGCGGCGCGAATTCGCGCGCATGCCGCGCGCGCTGCTGCTCTGGGGGCTGCTGCCGGCGCTGCCTTGCGTCTTCGCCTGGGCGGTCGCCGGGCGCACGCTGCCGGCGGTCGTGACCATCGTCGCGTCGATCGCGCTGGTGGTGCCGATCGCGCCCCTGATCGCGCGCGTCGCGCTGCAGCCGATCGCCGATGCCTCGGTGCTGGTGCTGCTGATCGCCTCGCTGGCGCTGCACTTCCTGCTCTCGGGACTGGGCCTGCTGTTTTTCGGTCCCGAGGGCTTCCGCACGGAGCCGCTGGTCGGCGGCGCGCTGACGCTGCCGGGCGGCTTCCCGGTCAGCGCCCAGACGCTCCTGATGATCGCCGCGGCGATCGTGCTCTCGGGGCTGTTCTATCTGCTGTTCGAGCGCACGCTCCACGGCAAGGCGCTGCGCGCGACCGCAATCAACCGCGTCGGCGCGCGGCTGGTCGGCATCCGCCCGGCGCGCACCGCGGCGCTCGCCTACGGCGGCGCCTCGCTGCTCGCCGGGCTGATCGGCGTGCTGGTCGCGCCGGTGACCACGATGTACTACGACTCGGGCTTCATCATCGGCCTGAAGGCCTTCGTCGCCGCGATCATCGGCGGCCTGAGCAGCTATCCGCTGACCGCGGCGGGCGCGCTCGCGGTCGGCCTGGTCGAGAGCTTCGCGTCTTTCTGGAGCGGCGCGCTGAAGGACGTGATCGTCTTCGGCATGCTGATCCCGGTGCTGCTGCTGCGCTCGCTGCTGGTCGCGCGGGTCGAGGACGAGGAAGAGGAAATCGATGGCTGAGCGCGGCGCCGGGCGGCTGCTGATCGCCGTCGTCGCGGCGATCGCGCTGGCGCCGCTGGCATTGGGCAGTTTCGCGGTCGGGCTGTTGGACGACATCGGCATCGGCGCCTTGGTCGCGCTCGGCCTGGTGCTGCTCACCGGCGTCGGCGGCGCGACCTCGTTCGGCCAGGCGGCCTTCGTCGGCATCGCCGCCTACGCCAGCGCCTGGCTGACCACCGCGCACGGCGCCTCGCCCTGGCTCGGCCTGCCCTTCGCGCTGCTCCTGACCGGGCTCGCCGCCTGGCTGATCGGCGCGCTGACGCTGCGTCTGGGCGGCCACTTCCTGCCGCTCAGCACCATCGCCTGGGGCCTGTCGATTCCGCTGCTGTTCGGCAACATCGACGCGCTCGGGCGGCACACCGGCATCTCGAACATCCCGCCGCTGCAGTTCGGGCCGTGGTCGCTGATCACGCCGCGGGCGATCTACACTCTGATCTGGCTCGTCGTCGGTCTTTCCTGCTGGTTCAGCCACAACCTGCTGCACTCCCGGGCCGGGCGGGCGATCCGCGCGCTGCGCGGCGGCGCGACGCTGCTCGGGAGCGTCGGTGCCGACGCCTATCGGGTGCGGCTGACGCTGTTCGTCACCGCCGCGCTGTTCGCCGGTCTCGCCGGCTGGCTCTACGCCCACGCCAACCGCTTCGTCAGCCCTTCGCCCTTCGACTTGCGCGCCAGCATCGAGTATCTGCTGATGGCGGTGGCCGGCGGCCTCGGCCAGTTGTCCGGCGCGCTGGTCGGCGCCGCGCTGGTGATGGCGGTCAAGAACGCGCTGCAGGACCTGTTGCCGCTGCTGTCTTCCCGCGGCAGCCAGTTGGATAGCGTGGTCTTCGCGGCGCTGTTCCTGCTGCTGCTGCAGTATGCGCGCGGCGGCCTGATGGGCTTTCTCCGCCGCAAGATCCGGTCGCGCGCCGGCCGCCCGGCGCTGACCGCCGGGCCGGCCGTCGCGCCGCTGCCGCGGCGCAGCCTGCCCCCGCCGGGCACGCCGCTGCTGCAGGTGGCCGGCGCGGTGAAGCGCTTCGGCGGCCTGGTCGCGGTGGCCGAGGTCAGCTTCGCCGTCAGCGCCGGCGAGATCGTCGGGCTGATCGGGCCCAACGGCGCGGGAAAATCGACGATGTTCAACCTCCTCACCGGCACGCTGCCGATGGACGCGGGCAGCGTGCGCTTTCTCGGCCAGGACATCAGCGCCGCGGCGCAGCGGAAAATCGCCCGGCTGGGCATGGCGCGCACCTTCCAGCACGTGAAGCTGCGCCCCGACATGAGCCTGCTGGACAACGTCGCGCTCGGCGCCCATTCCCGGACCCGCGGCGGCTTGCTGGCGGCGGGATTGCGCCTGGACCGCGCCGAGGAGGCGCAGATCTTCGCTGCGGCATGGGCCCAGCTCGAGCGCATCGGGCTGGCCGAGCGCGCCCACGAGCCGGCCGGCAGCCTGCCGCTGGGCACGCAGCGCCTGCTGGAGATCGCCCGGGCGCTGGCCGCGGATCCGGTGCTGCTGGTGCTGGACGAGCCGGCGGCCGGGCTGCGCCGCCGCGAGAAGCAGGCTCTGCTCGAACTGCTGCGCCGGCTGCGCGCGGAGGGCATGACCATCCTGATCGTCGAGCACGACATGGCCTTCGTGATGGGGCTGGTCGATCGCCTGGTGGTGATGAACTTCGGCGCCAAGCTGGTCGAAGGCCGGCCCGCCGAAGTGCGCGCCGACCCGCGGGTGCAGTCGGCCTATCTCGGGGTGGGCGCATGAGCACCGCGCTGCTGGAGATCGGCGGGCTGCACGTGTCCTACGGCCGCGTCGAGGCGGTGCACGGCGTCTCGGTTGCGCTGCTGCCGCGGCAGATCGTCTCGGTCATCGGCCCCAACGGCGCCGGCAAGACGACGCTGCTCGCCGCGGCGATGGGGCTTTTGCCCTCGCTCGGCACGCTGCGCTTCGAGGGCGAAGATCTGCACGGGCTCGACGTCGAGGCGCGGGTCGAACGCGGGCTGTGCCTGGTGCCGGAACGGCGCGAGCTGTTCGGCGAGCTGTCGGTGCAGGACAACCTGCAGCTGGGCGCCTACGCCGGGCGGCTGCGCCGCGACGCCTTGAGGCGTCGCCTGGACTCGGTCTATCAGCGCTTTCCGCGTCTGGCCGAGCGCCGCGCGCAACGCGCGAGCACGCTCTCGGGCGGCGAGCGGCAGATGCTCACCCTCGGCCGCGCGCTGATGTCGGCGCCGCGCCTGCTGATGCTCGACGAGCCGAGCCTCGGCCTCGCACCCTTGATCGTCAGCGAGATCCTGGCCATCGTGCGCGGGCTGCGCGACGACGGCGTGGCCATCCTGCTGGTCGAGCAGAACGCGCGCATCGCGCTGGAGAGTTCCGATTACGGCTACGTGCTGGAGACCGGCGAGATCGCGCTGGCCGGCGAATCGGCGGCGCTGGCCGGCGACCCGCGGGTGCGGGCCACCTACCTCGGCGGCGGCACCGACGACGAGTGAGCGCTGCCGCTCAGGCGGCGACGGCGACGCAGTCGATGCGCTCGAATTTTTCCAGCTCCCGCTCGATGATGTCGATGGTCGCGCGGCCGATATATTCGCTGCCGCCCTCGAGCGTATCGGCCGCCTCGAGATAGGCCCGGCCGATCAGCCGGCCCAGCGGCTTGGGGTTGTAGAGCAGCTTCTTGATGACGAAGGGGTTCAGGGTGAGGGGGTTGTAGTCCGGCTTGAGATAACCCTGGTCGATCAGCAGACGCTCGACCGGCGTGCCCGGCTGAACGCCGATGAAGAAGATGAAGGGCAGCACGTGTTCGCGGCCGAACAGCGCGTACAGTTCCTTGATCTTCTGTATGGTCTGCCTCAGGGTCCCGACGGTCTCGCCCGGGGCGTTGAGGGGGATGTAGAGCTTCACCTGCTGGTCGCTATGGCCGTTCGCCTTGAGCATGCGGAAGGCCTCCATCTGCTGCTCCAGCGAATAGCCCAGGGTCAGCGTGTCGATCACCTCCTGCGAGCCGGTGAATGACAGATCCACGCTGCACATGCCGCTGGCCAGCATTTTCCCGGCGATCTGCGGCGTCAGGTGGTTCAGGCGCAGGTAGCCCGACCAGCTGACGGTGGTCTTTCTGGCCAGCATTTCGTCGAGCACGTGCTCGACGTGTTCGGTGCTGCGCTTGGTCGAGCAGAATTGCGCGTCGGTAAACCAGATGTGCCGGACGCCGTAGCGCTTGTTCAGGGTCTCCACCTCCTGGGCGATTTCGGCCGGCTCACGGTAGCGCTGATTGCCGCCCTCGATCTTGTTGTAGAGGCAGAAGTGGCACTGGAACGGGCAACCGCGCTTGGTGTGCACGCCGATGTCGCCGCCGAGATAGCTGCCGAAGTCGGGAAAGATCGACTCGACGTAGGCGAAATCGACGGCCGTCAATCGGCGCAGGTCGAAGGTCTCGGTCCTGGCGCGGTGGCTGATGCGGCCGGCGCGATCCTTGCAGAAGTTTTCCCCGGCCGGGGCGGCGCAGCCGTCGATGATCGAGAGCATGGCGTCCTCGCCTTCGCCGATCACCACCACCGTGTCGTTGGGGCATTTGTCCGCCACGTACTTGCCGAAAATCGAGACCGCGGTACCGCCGACCACGATGCGCGCGTCGGGCAACTGTCGCCGCACCAGCTTCATGTAGCCGAAATTCCTCAGCCGGCTCAAGACGTAGTCGGAGATGATTCGCAGCGAATTCTTGGTCGCCTTGATGCGCCGCCAGAGCTTGCGCGAATGGTCGAAATTCATGACCACGTCGAGCGCGTCGTCTTCGGGATGCGGGCCGAAGGACTGCATGTTGCGCCAGGAGAAGGCCACCACGTCCGGCTTCATCGCGGCCAGCCGCTGCTTCAGTACGCGCCGGCGTTCGGCGGGCGGCACCAGGGCCAGATCGAGCAGGTGCTGATGTATCTGCGGTCGCTGCTTGTGGATGTAGTCGGCGACGTAGATGACGCCGCCGGGATAGATTTTCCAGCAGGGCAGACGGACGTAGAGTACTGAGCGGACCTCGGAAGACATGACGCTTGCCTCAAGTTTTGATCTTATCGGTGCCCTCTTCGGGGCACTTGCACATTTGCGCCGGGTCGCCCCGGAAATTCAGTAGCCCAGCCAGCGCGCTCCCTGATAAAAAACGAAGCTCGACAGCCAGGCGAGGAGCAGCGGCCAGGCCACGGCGACGAAGGTGAAACCCGGGCTGCGCGATTCCGACCTGATCGTCGCCACGGCCGACAGGCAGGGAGTGTAGATCAGCGTAAAGAGCATGAAGCTGTAAGCTTGCACCCAGTCCAGATGCTGCGCCAGGTGGCCGGCGAGGGCGGCGCCGCTGGTGGCGTAGATCACCGCCAGCGAACCGATCACCACCTCCTTGGCGACGAAGCCGAAAATCAGCGCCACGGTCAGCTGATCGCCGATGCCCAGCGGCGACAGCAGCGGCTGGAAGGCGTGGCCCAGGAAGCCGGCATAGCTCCGCGGGCCGCCGACCGCGACGCCCGCAGGCAGATGCGTGAGCAGCCAGACCAGCACCGCCCCGGCGACGATGAACTTGGTGGCGCGCTGGAAGAAGTGACGCACCTCCTGCCAGGCGCGCAGCACGATCTGCCTCGCGGTCGGCAGGCGATAGGGCGGCAGTTCGATGACGAAGGGCTCGGTCGATGGAAAGTGGCGGCGGAAGATCAGGGCCGTGGCGATGGCCGTGGCGACGCTGGCGAGATAGAGGGAGAACAGCACGTAGGGCGCCTGGGCGGGCGGGAACAGCGCGGCGATGATGAACAGGAACACCTGCAGCCTGGCCGAACACAGGGACAGCGGGATCAAGAGCATCGAGAGCAGGCGCAGCGGCCGGCTGCGCATGATGCGCGTGCCCATCAGCGCCGGGACGTTGCAGCCGAAACCCATCAGGATCATCACGAAGCTGCGCCCGTCCAGGCCCAGCCGCGCCATCAGGGCATCGGTCAGGAAGGCCGCGCGGGAGAGGTAGCCGGTGTCCTCGACGATCGCCATGAAGACGAAGAACAGGACGATGATCGGCACGAAGGTGGCGACGGTGGCGACGCCGTTCCAGACGCCGTCTTCCAGCAATCCCTGGACGAAGGGCGGCGTCCAGGCGAGCAGGGGCGTGAGCAGGTCTGCGCGCAGCCAACCGAAGAGTGCGCTCATCGCCGTCTGCAACGGCATGCCCAGGGCGAACACCGCCTGGAACAGCAGCAGGATGACCGCCAGGAACAGCGGCAGGGCGAGCACCGGGTGGAGCACCAGCCGGTCGATGCGGTCGGTCAGGCTGACCGACATCGTCAGCGGCATGTCCACCGCGGCAGCGAGAACCTGCGCCAGCTTCGCCTCTATGGTCTGATCGGCAATCAGGGCGGTCTTGACCGCCTCGACCGGGACGGCCGGCGCGGCGCGCAGGGCGGCGGTGATGGTGCGCAGCGCGGTCTGGTGACCCGAGCCGTACTTGGCGCTCACCAGCACCGTGGGTATCGCCAGTTGGGCGCTGATCTTCCCGGTGTCGATGCGGATGCCGAGCTTCCTGGCCTCGTCCTCCATGTTGAGCAGCAGCACCAGCGGCAGGCCCAGGGCCTGGATCTGCAGGGCCAGCGCCAGTTGGCGTTCGATCTGGACGGCATTCAGGACCACCACCGCCAGGTCGAGCGAATTGTTCTCCAGGAAGTGGCGCACCACCCGCTCGTCCTCGGAGAAACCGTGCAGATCATAGATGCCGGGCAGGTCGATCATCTCGACCATCTCCGCGCCGAGCAGCAGTTTGGCGCTGGCCAGTTCCACCGTCACCCCGGGCCAGTTGCCGACCCTGGCGCCGGAACCGGTCAGGCGGTTGAACAGCGTCGATTTGCCGGTGTTCGGCATGCCGAGCAGGGCGACCTTGCTCATGCCCGGCTCATACGGCGATCTCTATTTGCCGGGCGTCGCGGCGGCGGATGATGATGTCGGTGGTGCCGATCCGCACTTGCAGCGGGCCGGTGAACATTCCCCTGCGGATGATCCGGATTTTGTTGCCCGGCTTGAGCCCCAGCGCGACGAGTCGGCGGCGGAGGTCTTCGGCAGCGTGGATGGCGACGATCTGACCGCCCTGTCCGGGTGCCAGATAGTCGAGCAACTTGGTCAACTGCATGGAGGAAGCCCAATGGATCAAGGCAAGATAATAGCGGAATTCTCCTGGCCTAGCTTTCTCCGGGGGGCGCCGCTGCGGATTCGTCGAAGCGGCGTCGGGGGCTCACCAGAAGGACTGGCGGGTGTGCGGGTTCTGCAAGCTCAGCATGCGCCGCTCGAGGTCGGCCAGATTCTGGGACTGGGCGAGAAATGCCTCCTCCTCGCTGAACGGATGCCATTCGGCTGCCAGCCATTCCTTGATCCGTCCGATGACGGTCGATGCGCGCTGGCTCAGCTGGGCGAAATGGTCCGCCGCCGGTCCTTGATGCCGGGCAAGATCGGAATGCCGCAGGGTCAGATCGACTTTCATTTTCAAGCTCCTTTCAAAGATAAGTCCTGTCTCCGTCGCTCCGCGAGAACCAGGCGGCGGGGGAGGCAGCGATCCTGGAGAGGATTCGCCCGGGGAACACGGGGAGAGGTCTGGAGCTGGGTTTGCCGGGTGTTCATGTCAAGTCTCCTAATCCATGAGCGATTGCCGTCAGGACACGACAGCGTCAATATAATGATGTTGTTGCAGTGCAACAAGCTAAAAAAGATGCCGACACAGGTTATAGAAACTAAGCTATATTGCGCCGATGAGCGATCGCCTCCCTCCCCTCAATTCGCTGCGGACTTTCGAGATCGCCGCGCGGCACTTGAGCTTTCGCAAGGCCGCCGAGGAATTGCACGTCACCCCGGCAGCCATCAGCCATCAGATCAAATTGCTGGAGGAGCAGCTCGGCGTCGCGCTGTTTCACCGTCTCACCCGCGCGATCGAATTGACCGAGGTGGGCAGGAGCTTCCTGCCGAAACTGCGCGAAGGTTTCGAAAATATCGCCCTGGCGGTGGAGCGGGTGCGCGCCTATGGGCGCGCCGATGCGCTCACCGTCAATGTCCCGCCCTCGTTCGCCACCAAGTGGCTGATGCCCCGCTTGCACCGCTTCGTCACCGCCAATCCCGATATCGATATCCGCATCCTGGCCAGCATGCGGCTGATGGATACGAGTCGCCACGACTTTCCGGACGAACAGACGGTCGATGCCGACATCGACATCCGCTTCGGCTCCGGCCGCTATCCGCACTCGCGGGTGGATCTGCTGTTCCCGGTGTCGTTGACGCCCTTGTGCAGCCCCAGCCTGCTGAAGGGCATGCGCCCCCTCTCCAGGCCTTCTGACCTGCGCTACCACGTGCTGCTGCACGACGACACCCTCTATCTCAGCGATGGCCGGCCCGACTGGGAGCAATGGTTGAAGGCGGCCGGCGCCGACGGCGTCGATCCCGGCCGCGGCCCGCACTTCAACCATTCGATACTCGGCCTGGAGGCGGCGGTCGATGGCCTGGGCGTGGTGCTGGGCATCAAGGAACTGGCCGCCCACGATCTGGCCGCGGGCCGCTTGGTCGCCCCTTTCGAACTCAGTCTGGCGATGGACGCCGCCTACTATCTGGTCAGCGCCGAAGCCAATGCCGAGCGCCCGAAGGTCGCGACGTTCAGGAACTGGCTGCTCGAAGAAGCCAGGGAGCCGCGCGCTCCCGTCTGACGGGCGTCAATAAGCGGCGACGCAGCCGTCCGAGCGCGGGTCAAACGCCCCCTGCAGGATGCCGTCGGCGCCGCGCACGATGGCGCCGGCGTGACCCACGGTCTCGTCGTAGTCGTTCAATATCTCGAGCTCGTGGCCGCGGCGGCGCAGGTCGGCGACGATGGCGGCAGCGAAGCGTCCCTCCAGCTTCAGCGTGTCGCTCGCCTGGCCCCAGGTCCGGCCGAGCAGCCAGCGCGGCGCGCTGACCGCCCGCTGCAGTTCCTGACCGAACCAGACGTAGCGGGAAAACACCGCCGCCTGGGTCTGCGGCTGGCCGTCGCCGCCCATCGTGCCATAAACCATGACGCGGCCGTCGCGGAGCCTGGCCGCCGCCGGATTGAGGGTGTGGAAGGGTTTCTTGCCCGGCTTCAAGGCCAGCAGATGATCGCGTTCCAGGCTGAAGGAGGAACCGCGGTTCTGCCAGTTGATGCCGGTCGCTGGCAGCACCACGCCGCTGCCGTACTCGTGGTAGATGCTCTGGATGAAGGACACCGCCAGGCCGTCGTTATCCACCGTGCCCATCCAGACGGTGTCGCCCGAGCGCGACTTGCCGCCCCAGGGCAGGGCTCTGTCCGGGCGGATCGCCGCGGCCAGCTGCTCCAGCCTGCCGGCTGCCAGCAGTTCGGCGGGATCGA
>JAJZPJ010000290.1 GCA_021811225.1 Pseudomonadota bacterium | reverse complement strand
TGCGGCGCAGATGATCGGCCCCCTGAAAGCTCTCGGCATAGATCTTGTAAATGTCTTCGGTGCCGGACGGGCGCGCCGCGAACCAGCCGTTCTCGGCCACCACCTTCAAGCCGCCGATGGGCTCAGCGTTGCCGGGCGCCCGGGTGAGGACGGTCCGGATTCTTTCGCCGGCCAGTTCCTTGGTCAGCACCTGTTGCGGCGAGAGCTGCGCCAGCGTCCGCTTCTGCTCGGGCGTCGCGGCCGCCTCGATGCGGTCATAGACGGCCTCGCCGAATTCGCGCGCGAGCTCGCGGTAGAGTTCGCCGGGATCGCGGCCCAGGGTCGCGGTGATCTCCGCCGAGAGCAGGGCCGGGACGATGCCGTCCTTGTCCGTGGTCCAGACGCTGCCGTCCCGACGGCTAAACGAGGCCCCCGCGCTCTCTTCCCCGGCGAAGCCGAGCGCGCCGTCCCGCAGGCCATCGACGAACCACTTGAAGCCGACCGGCACCTCGTAGAGCTTGCGGCCGAGCTTCGCCGCGACGCGGTCGATGATCCCGCTGCTGACCACGGTCTTGCCGACCGCCGCCTGACCGCCCCATTTGGGCCGGTTCTGGAAAAGATAGTGGATGGCGACGGCGAGGTAATGGTTGGGCGGCAGCAATCCTGCGCTCCTGGTGACGATGCCGTGCCGGTCATGGTCGGTGTCGCAGGCGAAGGCGATGTCGAAGCGGTCCTTGAGGCCGATCAGGCCCTGCATGGCGTAAGGCGAGGACGGGTCCATGCGGATCCGGCCGTCCCAATCGAGCGTCATGAAACGGAAGCACGGATCGACGACCTCATTGACCACCGTGAGATTCAAGCCATAGCGCTCGGCGATCGGCCCCCAGTAGTGGACGCCGGCGCCGCCGAGCGGATCCACGCCCATGCGGATGCCGGCGCCGCGGATCGTCTCCATGTCGAGCACGCTGCCCAGATCGCTGACGTAGGCGCTGAGATAATCGTGGCGGTGGGTGGTGGCAGCGCGCAAGGCCCGCTCGTAGGGAATCCTGTGCACGCCCTTGAGGCCGGACTCCAGCAGCGCATTGGCGCGGGCTTCGATCCAGTCCGTCACCGCGCCCGCCGCCGGCCCGCCCTTGGGCGGGTTGTACTTGAAGCCGCCGCTCTCGGGCGGATTGTGCGAGGGCGTGATGACGATGCCGTCCGCCAGGCCCGCCTCGCGGCCGCGGTTGTAGCCGAGGATCGCGTGCGAGATCACCGGTGTCGGCGTGTATTCGTCCCGCTCCGCAATCATGAGCTCGACGCCGTTGGCCGCCAGCACCTCCAGCGCGCTGGTGCAAGCCGGCACGGACAGGGCGTGGCTGTCGATGCCGAGAAACAGCGGACCGACGATGTCCTGTCGCTTGCGGTAATCGCAGATGGCCTGGGTGATGGCCAGGACGTGCCCTTCGTTGAAGCTGCCCGCGAAGGCGGAGCCGCGATGCCCCGAGGTGCCGAAGGCAACCCGCTGCGCCGGCACCGAAGGATCGGGCAGCTCGGCGTAATAGGCGGTCACCAGTCTGGGCACATCGACCAGCAGCGCCGGCGTGACCGGCTTGCCGGCCAGGGGACTGAGCTTCACGGGGCGATCGTTTGGAGTCTTCATTCGGGGACCTGCCATGCTCGCCGGCGGAGTTGACGCTCAGCAGCCGTATGTCTGGGCAGCTCTTCCAGCCGGCCGGCGAATCCTCGCACCGTACCCCTGACTCGCGCTTTGTTCAAGATCCTGGCTCCCGATGGGTTTTCTGATGGGCACTGCGCGAAGTCGCCTATTAGCCCAAAGATTGGACCCGAGTTGGCGGCCTATCCGTGCGCTGCCGAACGGATCGCTGAATATTGGCCCGCGTTTCGTCTTATGTACGCTGTCGCACTGACGGGCGCGGAGCGAAGCGGAGAATCCGGTCAGGGCTGGATATCGCCCGGAGGCCATCGGTTTGCGGCACCGATCGGCCGAGCACAGCGCAAACCCACACTTAACGATAGGGATCAAATCATGGCTGAGAATAGTGCTGTCGTGGGAATCTACAACTCCCACACCGAGGCGGAAGCGAGCATCAAGGAACTCGAACGGTCGGGGTTCGACATGAAGAAACTGTCCATCGTGGGCAAGGACTATCACACCGAAGAGCACGTCGTCGGCTACTACAACGCCGGCGACCGGATGAAGGTCTGGGGCAAGTTGGGGGCCTTTTGGGGCGGCTTTTGGGGCCTGCTCTTTGGCTCTGCGCTTTTCATCGTCCCGGGCATCGGGCCGCTGGTGGTGTTCGGACCGCTGGTCGGCTGGATCGTCGGCGCGCTGGAAGGCGCCGTGGTGGTGGGCGGCCTGAGCGCATTGGGTGCCGGGCTCTACAGCATCGGCATCCCCAAGGACAGCATCATGCAGTACGAGGCGGCCCTGAAGTCCGACAAGTTCCTGGTCATCGCGCACGGAGCGACGGACGAGGTCAGCCGCGCCAAGAATATCCTCCAGACGACCGGCGCCGAACAAATCGCCGCCCATCCAGGCGTGTCGACAACTTGAGGAAGCGCTGAACAAGTCTGTCAGCGCGAGTCCCAAGGAGGCGCGACGATCTGCCGCTTGCTGGTTCTAAACGCTGATCGCGCCTTCATTGGTCGAAGTTAGACCCTCTCCAAGGAGCAGCACCTATGTTACGCAGCATGAAGGATCTTGAAGACTACGCCATCCGCGCGACCGACGGCGTCGTCGGTCTGGTCAAGGATTTCTATTTCGACGACCAAGCCTGGGCCATCCGCTATCTCGTGGTCGACACCGGTACCTGGCTTTCGAGCCGAAAGGTGTTGATCTCGCCGATCGCAATCGGTCAGCCGAACTGGGCGGAAAGAGTGCTGCCCGTCGCCATCACCAAAGAGCAGGTGAAGAACAGCCCCGACATCGATACCG
>JAJZPJ010000042.1 GCA_021811225.1 Pseudomonadota bacterium | reverse complement strand
AGTGCGCGGCCACCCCCAGCTCGGCGTGGCGATGCATCTCGTGGGTGCGGATCTGCACCTCCAGCGCGCGGCCGTCCTCGATCATCACCGCGGTATGCAGCGAGCGGTAGTCGTTGCCCTTGGGATGAGAGATGTAGTCGTCGAACTCGCCGTGGATCGGCTGCCAGAGGTGATGCACCAGCCCCAGCGCCGTGTAGCAATCCTTGACCTCGGCGACCAGCACGCGCAGCGCCCGCACGTCATAGACCTCGGTGAAGTCGAGGTTCTTGCCGCGCATCTTGTTCCAGATGCTGTAGATGTGCTTGGGGCGGCCATAGACCTCGGCGGCGATGCTCTCGGCGGTGAGTGCCATCTTCAGGCGCTCGATCGCGGCAGCGATGAAGCGCTCGCGCTCGATCCGCTTCTCGTCCAGCATCCTGGCGATGCGCTGGTAGGTCTGCGGCTCCAGGAAGCGGAAGGACAGATCCTCCAGCTCCCACTTCAGTTGCCAGACGCCGAGCCGGTTGGCCAGCGGCGCGTAGATCTCCAGGCTCTCGCGGGCGACGTCCAGGCGCTGCTCAGCGAGGTCCGGCTGGTCGGTGAAATAGCGCAGGCTCTGCGTCCGGCTGGCCAGGCGCAACAGCACCACGCGCACGTCCTCGACCATCGCCAGCAGCATCTTGCGCAAGGTCTCGGTCTGCGCCTGGACCTCGTCGCCCGCGCCGCTGCGCTGTCGCGTCAGCAGCCGCAGGCCGTTCAAGCGGCGCAGGCCGCCGACCAGGTGCGCCACCGCGACGCCGAAGTCGGCGCTCAAGCGCTCCTCCGCCTCTTCGAGATGCAAGGTGGCGGCGAAGAGCAGCGCGGCGAGACGGGTATCCAGATCGAGATTGAGCGCGGCGGCGATCGAGGCCATGCCCAGGGCGTGCGCCATGGTCGCCTCGCCCGTGCCCAGAGAGCTCTCGCCATAGAGCGTCGCCGCCAGCGCCAGCGCTCGCGCCAGCGGCTCCCTGACCTCATCGCTCAAACCGGCGGCGAGGCGTTCGAGCGGCGCCTCTCCGGGGCCGGCGGGGGCGATGCTGTGATGGAGGGAGACCACGGGATAGTTGAGCGTCTGGGAATCCGGAATGCGCCGCCAAGCCAGGGGCGTTCGCCGTCAATTATGCCACGGCGTGCGGGCTGTCAATTTGGCCGGAGCGGACTATGCGGTATCATCGAATTCAATGCGGACTCTGGACAGGATCGTAGCGATGTCAGTCATCAGGCCTTTTTTTCGTCTCGGACCCACGCTTGCGCTGTTCGCCGTCCTGCTGCTGTCCGCCTGCGCCACCCCCCAGGTCTATTCCTCGACCCAGGTGCGGGAAATCCATTTGACGGCGCGGGATCTCAAGCAGGGCGGCATCGCTTTTCTGACGCCTTCCTCGGCCACGGGCCAGGAGGAAGACAAGCAGCCCCTGGCGCTGGCTTTCACCGCGGTGCTGGAGAAGGAACGTCCCGGCTTGCGCATCATGCCGCTGTCGGAAACGCTCTCGGCCGTCAACAAAGCCGGGCTGGCGAACGACTACCGGCGAATGTTCGAAGACTATCGCCTGACCGGCCTGTTCGACCGCGACATGCTGCAGAAGCTGGCCCACGTCACCGGCATGCGCTATCTGGCGCAACTCAAGCTGGTCGGTTTCCAGCAGGATTCCAAGGACCGGTGGGGGATCCTGGGCCTGCGCGTCGTCGAGACCAAGATCACCGTCATGCGGCTGTTCCTGCAGATCTGGGACAGCCGCGACGGTGCGGTGGTCTGGGAAGGCTCGGAAGAAATGACCCTCTCCCACGATTCGATGGCCGAGGATGCGCTCACCTTCAAGAGCGCCGTCGAACAATCGGCCGGCAAGCTGATTTCGCACCTGCCGTAATCAGCCATGCTGAAAGCTGAAACCGCAGGTCGGCATTCATGCCGGCCTGTCCCATAGTGGCTTAGCCGTTCGGGTGTCGCCATCGAAAGCCCGACCTTCAGTCCTTGGAGCGCCGCCTGCGGCGACGATCCGCTATAATCGGCCGAGATTTTCACTCAGGGACGAACGATGGGTTTTCTGACCGGCAAGCGTATTCTGATCACGGGCCTGCTCTCCAACCGCTCGATCGCCTACGGCATCGCCAAGGCCATGCACCGCGAAGGCGCCGAACTCGCCTTCACCTACCAGAACGAACGCGTCCAGGAGCGCGTGACCAAGCTGGCCATCGAGTTCGACAGCCGGCTGCTCTACGGCTGCGACGTCGCGGACGATGCGCAGATCGATGCGCTATTCGCCGGCATCGGCAAGGAATGGGGCGGACTGGACGGACTGGTGCATTCGATCGCCTACGCCCCCAACGAAGCGCTCGAAGGCGACTTCCTGAACGGCATCTCGCGCGAGGCCTTCCGCATCGCCCTCGAAGTCTCCGCCTACAGCTTTCCCGCCCTGGCCAAGGGCGCGAGGCCGCTGCTCGCCGGCCGCAACGGCTCGCTGTTGACGCTGTCCTATCTGGGCGCGGTGCGCACCATGCCCAATTACAATCTGATGGGCCTGGCCAAGGCCAGCCTGGAAGCCTCGGTGCGCTATCTGGCCGCCTGCCTGGGCCCGGAGGGCACGCGGGTCAATGCCGTCTCGGCCGGACCGATCAAGACCCTGGCCGCCGCCGGCGTCGCCAATTTCGGCAAGCTGCTCTCCTACAATTCCCACCACGCGCCGCTGCGCCGCAACGTCACCATCGAAGAGGTCGGCAACGCCGCCGCCTTCCTCTGCTCCGATCTCGCCAGCGGCATCACCGGCGAGGTCATGTACGTCGACGCCGGTTTCAACACCACGGCGCTGGGCAACGCCGAACCGAACGGCACCAGCGCTTGAGAAACCCCTTCCTCAGGGTTGCTTCTCCAGCGCTCCCTGACGGATGTCCACCGGATAGCGTAGCCGCAGAGCGGCGAGCCAGGCGGAGAAATCCTGGTCGGCGATGACCTTCTCGTACTGCTGGCTCAGGCTCTTCGCCTGCGCTTCGTTATCCTTGGTGGCGACGAAGGGCTGGACCTGAGTTATCCGGTAGAGGGCGTAGCTGCCGTCGCTCAGCGCCACGCCGGCGTAGGCCGGCAACTTGGTGACATCGGCGCGGAAAATCGCGGTCAGCGCGGCCGGGGGAAAACCGCTCGCGGCCAAGCGCGATACGCTCTTCGCCGGGCTCCAGGCGAGATCCACGCCGTCGCCATGGGCCAGCTTGGCCAGATCCGCTTCGCCTGCCGAGTCCGCCAGCTTGGTCGCCGCCTCGCGCGTCAGTTGCGTCTCGATGTCTTGGCTCACGGCGGCCAGCGGCTGCAGCACCGCGGGCTGGTAGTCCTCTACCCGGGCCGATACCAGGGTGCCAGGGGCCACTTCGACCGCCTCGGTGTTGTGCTTGCTTTTGATCGCGTCGGCGGAGAACAGCGCCGCGATCAGCTTCGGGTTGTTGAACGGCGCCGCCGCCTGGGCGCCCTTGGCGAGCCAGGGACCCTGCTGGATCGTCAGCTTGAATTTGTCCGCAGCCGGCTTCAGGCTGTCGGCCTGTTCATAGACGGTGTTGCGGAACGAGTCGGCCAATTCGTCGTACTTCTTCCGCGCCGCCTGACGCTTCAATTCGGCGACGATGTCGGCGCGCACCTGATCGAGCGGCAGTTGCTTCTCCGGCTTGATGCCGGTCAGCTCGATGATGTGAAAACCGAAATCGGAACGCACCAGGCCGCTGATCTGGTTTTCCTTCATGCCGAAAACGGCATCCTCGAAGGGCTTCACCATCATGCCGCGGGAAAACCACCCCAGATCCCCGCCCTTGTCGGCGGAACCGGGATCCTGCGAATACTGCTTGGCCAGTTTGGCGAAGTCCGCCGGATGCTTCCTCAGCTGCGCCAGAATCTCCTCGGCCTTGGCCTGGGCGGCCTTCACCTCGGCTGCCGAGGCGTCCTTGCCGGCCTTGATCAGGATATGGCTGGCGCGACGCTCCTCATTCTGCCGATAGCTGTCGGCGTGGGTCTGATACCAGCTCTTGATCTCCTGGTCGCTCACGCTCGCCTGGGCGGCCAAAGCGTCCTGGGAGAGCACCAGATACTGGGCGCGCAAGCGCTCCGGCGTCACGTAGGCATCGTGATGGCCGTCGTAATAGGTCTTGACGGCGTCGGCGCCGAGCTTCACTGCCCCGGCGAACTGTTCGGGTTTCAACACCGCCTCGCTCACCTCCCGGCCCTCCTCCAGCGCGGCGACCCAGCGCTCGACCGGCGCTCGCCCGCTGATGCTGCCGCCGCGCACCGCGCTGAGAATCTGCTGGAGCGTGATGTTCTGGCGCAGGCGCGCCTCGAACGCCGCCGGACTGAGATCCTGCTCGGCGACATAGGCTTCGTAGCGCTGGCGCGAGAACTTGCCCTTGTCCTGAAAGGCCGGCACCGATTCGATGACCTGGGCCAGCATCGCATCGCTGGTGGTGAGGCCGGCCGAGGCCGCATGCAAGGCCAGCACGCGCTCGTTGATCAGCGACTCCAGCACCGCGCGGCGCACCGCCGGGCTGTCCATCATCGCCGGATTGAAGTTGCTGCCCAGGTTCGTCCGCAGCTTCTCCTCCTGCTCGCGCAGTGCCCGCTGCCACTCCTGCGGGGAGATCTTGCTCTTGCCGACCGTGGCGATCTCGTCGCCGCCGCCCCTATTGCTGATGAAGGACTGGATGCCGACGAAAGCGAAGGGCAGGGTGATCAGGGCGAGAAACAGTTGGACAATTTTCGGGTTGTTGCGGACGTATTCGAACATGCGGATCTACCAGGCGGCATTGGGAGGGGTTGAGGGAGCGGGTCAGCGAAACTTTTCCGGCCGATGGTGGTCGGCTGATGGTGCTCGTTTGGCCGATTCCCCGCGCATCCCGGACAAACTATCGAGCACCGTTTAGTGTCGCCGTTTCGGCCAATCGAGCGGCAATAGGCGCAAAATGCTACGGAGAGCATTATATTCACTTTGCCCTTGACGTGGAAGCCGGCCCGCGGGATGAGAGCCGCGCGGACTGAGGAGAGCCATGTTTCTCGCAGCAGACATCGGCGGCACCAAGACCCTGATCGCGCTGGGCGACCAGGGCGGCATCCGCTACCAAAAGCGCATCCTGAACGACGAGCATCCGGGAGCCGCGGCACTGATCGGAGCCTTCCTTCGCGAAGCGGCAGCCGCCGGCCTGCCGGCCGCGTTTGACGGCGCCTGCCTGGCGCTGGCCGGACCGGTCGAGCCCGGGATCGGCCGCGCCCGTCTGACCAACCGGGACTGGGAAATCGATGCCGGGCAATTGGCCCGGACGCTGCCCCTGGGCCCCTTGACCCTGCTCAACGATTTCGCCGCCAGCGCCGCCGGCGTCGCGACCCTAGATGCCGAGGAGACGCGGGTCCTGCAAGCCGGCGAGCCGCGTCCCGGCTCGCCCCGGCTGGTCCTGGGGCCGGGCACCGGACTGGGCGTCGCGGCCTGGCTGCCCGGCGAGACCGAAGCCGGGCGGATCCTGACCAGCGAGGCGGGACATATCGGCTTCGCGCCGACGAATCGGGAACAACGGGATCTGCTCGCTCATCTCGCAGCGCGCCACGGTCGGGTCACGGTCGAGCGCATCGTCTCCGGCTCGGGCCTCGTCCTGTGCCACCAATTCTGCACCGGCGGGAACCCCGCCTGCACGCTCACGCCGGCCCAGATCAGCCGCCGGGCCTTGGCCGGCGACGATCCGCCGAGCGAGCATGCGCTCGATCTCTTCCTCGCCGTGTTCGGCGCCTTCGCCGGCGACATGGCCTTGAGCTTTCTCGCCCGCGGCGGCGTCTTCCTCGCCGGCGGCATCGTCCCGAAAATTCTGCCGCGGCTGGTCGATGGGCCCTTTCTCGGCGCCTTCAACGACAAGGCCGAATACGCGGCACTGGCCGCCGCGATACCCATCGTCGCGGTGCTCTCGGAAGACCTGGCGCTGCGCGGCGCGCTGGCGACGGCCCGCCACCGAGCCGGGGCGAGCGGGCCCGCGACCGGACATGCCGGAGGCATTGTGAAGTAAGATTCGCGCTGAACTCGATTGGCGAAGGAGCAAGCATGGAAGTTCCGCTGACCTGTACGCACTCGTCGACCTGCGAGATGCGGGGACAACTCGACCTGCGCTTCATCACGCAGCTCACCAAGCGCAGTTACGCCATCATCCTCGCCGGCGGCCGCGGCAGCCGCCTGGAGAATCTGACCGACTGGCGGGCCAAGCCCGCCGTGCCCATCGCCGGAAAATTCCGCATCATCGATTTCACCCTGTCCAACTGCGTCAATTCCGGCATCCGGCGCATCGGCGTCGCCACCCAGTACAAATCGCAAAGCCTGATCCGGCACATCCAGGCCGGCTGGAGCTTCCTCGACGGCCGCCTGCACGAGTTCGTCGATCTCTTGCCGGCCCAGCAGCAGGTTCATGAATCCTGGTACAAGGGCACCGCCGACGCGGTATTCCAGAATCTCGATCTGCTCAGGCGCAACCGTTCGGAATTCGTGCTGGTGCTCTCCGGCGATCACGTCTACAAGATGGACTACGGCAAGATGCTCGCCGCCCACGTCCAGTGCGGCGCCGACCTCACCATCGCCTGCCACGAAGTGCCGATCGCCGATGCGCGCGCCTTCGGCGTCATGGGCACCGATGCCGAAGGACGCATCACCAGCTTCCAGGAGAAGCCCGAGCAGCCAGTACCCGTCCCCGGCCGCCCCGACATGGCGCTGGCGAGCATGGGCATCTACGTCTTCAACACCAAGTTCCTGTTCGAACAACTGATCAAGGATGCCGACAGCGCGGGCTCCAGCCACGATTTCGGCCGCGACATCATTCCCGGTCTGATCGGCCGCTACGGCCTGTTCGCCCATCGCTTCGCCGACAGTTGCGTGGACAAGCAAGCCTCCTACTGGCGCGACGTCGGCACCGTGGACGCCTACTGGGAGGCGAACATCGATCTCACCAAGGTGGTGCCGCAACTGGATCTCTACGACCTGGAATGGCCGATCTGGACGTTCCAGGAGCAACTGCCGCCGGCGAAGTTCGTCTTCGACGAAGAGGGGCGTCGCGGCATGGCGGTGGATTCCCTGGTCTCGGGCGGCTGCATCATCAGCGGCGCCACGGTGCGACGCTCGCTGCTGTTCTCCAGCGTCCGCGTCGAGGCCCAGGCCAGCGTCGAGGACTCGGTGATCCTGCCCAGCGTCGAGATCGGCCGCGGCGCGATCATCAAGCGCGCGGTGCTCGATCGGCGCTGCAAGATCCCCGAAGGCCTGGTGGTCGGCGTCGATCCGGAGGAGGACCGCCGCCGCTTCCACGTCACCGCCAAGGGCGTCACCCTGATCACGCCGGAAATGCTCGGCCAGCGCATCCATCAACTGCGCTAGGAACGCGACCATGGCAGCGCAGCCGGAACCCGAACTCGATCTGGTCTTTCTCTGGCACATGCACCAGCCCGACTACCGGGCGCCCGAGGACGGCGAATTCGCGCTGCCCTGGGTCTATCTGCACGCGCTCAAGGACTACTCCGACATGGCGGCGCATCTCGAACGCCACCCGCGCATCCGCGCCGTGGTGAACTTCGTGCCGGTGCTGCTCGACCAGATCGAGGACTACGTCTTGCAACTGTCCTCGGGCCGCTTGCGCGATCCGCTGCTGCGGCTGCTCGCGCACCCCGATCCGGAGGCGCTGACCCCGGCCGAGCGCCGCTATGCGCTGGAGACCTGCTTCCGCGCCAACCAGGCGCTGATGATCGCCCCCTTCCCCGCCTACCAGCGGCTGCACGATCTCCACCTGATCCTCAAGGGTCACGGCGAGACCGTCCTCGACTACCTGTCGGGACGCTATTTCGCCGATCTCGTCACCTGGTATCACCTGGCCTGGACCGGCGAGACGGTGCGGCGCGAACACCCGCTGGTGGCCGAATTGATGAGTCGCGGCGACGAGTTCAGCGGGCAAGACCGTCAGGCGCTGCTGCAACTGATCGGCAGCATTCTCAGCCAGTTGATCCCGCGCTACCGCGCCCTGGCGGCGCGCGGGCAGATCGAGTTATCGACGACCCCTTACAGCCACCCGCTCTCGCCCTTGCTGCTCGATTTCCGCAGCGCGCGCGAGGCCGCCCCCGATCTGCCGCTGCCGCAGGCCGTCGCCTATCCGGGCGGCCGCGACCGGGTGGACGTCCATCTGCGCGACGCCCTCGCCGCCCATCAGAACCGATTCGGTGCTGCACCCGCGGGCGTCTGGCCGGCGGAAGGCGCGCTGTCCGCCGCGCTGGTGCAGCGCCTGGCCGCCCAGGGCTGCCGCTGGACGGCCAGCGGCGAGAGCGTGCTGAAGAACAGCCGTCCCGACTATCGTCAGGAACGCGATCTCTACCGGCCCCACCGTTTGAGCAACTGCCCTGAGCCGGCGCTGTTCTTCCGCGATGACCGGCTCTCCGACCTGATCGGCTTCGAGTACGCGAAATGGCACGGCAAGGACGCCGTCCTCCACTTCGTCGCAGAGCTCGACGCCATCCGCCGCCGAGCGCAAGACGGCGAGCGGCAGACGGTGTGCGTCATCATGGACGGCGAGAACGCCTGGGAGTTCTATCCCTACAACGCTTACTACTTCTTCGAGGATCTCTATCGCCTGCTGGACGAACACCCGCGGATTCACGTCAAGACATTCTCCGACTGCCTCGCCGATCAGAGCACGATGGCCCGCGCCGCCGAACTGCCGCAACTGGTGGCGGGCAGCTGGGTCTATGGCAGCTTCACCACCTGGATCGGCGAGCCCGACAAGAATGCCGCCTGGGATCTGCTGGCTGCCGCCAAGCGCAGCTACGATCTGGTCATGGCCGGCGACCGGCTCGCCGCCGAGGGCCGCCGGGCTGCTGCCGCGCGGCTCGCCGTGTGCGAGAGCTCGGACTGGTTCTGGTGGCTGGGCGAGACGAATCCGGTCGAGGCGGTCGGCCAATTCGACCGGCTGTTCCGGCGCAACCTGAAGGAGCTCTACCGGCTGCTGCAATTGCCGCCGCCCGATGCCCTGGACGTGCCCCTGATCCACGGCGACGGCAAGGAGACGACCGGCGGCGCCATGCGCCGTTCCAGTTGATCCGCCGCGCCGGCGATGAAGCATAATGAGGGCAGACGAGTTCCTGTCGGCAATCAACTCGGCGCCGTTGCGCCCATTCCGTCCATCCCAAGGAGGCTGCCATGAGTGATATCCCGTCCCTGCTCGGCGAAGAAGCCGGGTTCCTGCTGGAACACCGTTGCCGCGGCATCGCCAAGGAGAACCTGCATCTGCCCGGCCCGGACTTCATCGCGCGGGTGCATGGCGATTCGGACCGCAAACCGGGCGTGCTGCGCAACCTGGCGGCGCTCTACAACCACGGCCGGCTGGCCGGCACCGGCTACCTGTCGCTGCTGCCGGTGGACCAGGGCGTCGAGCACTCGGCCGGCGCCTCCTTCGCCCCGAACCCGCTCTATTTCGATCCGGAGAACATCGTCCGTCTGGCCATCGAGGGCGGCTGCAACGGCGTCGCCTCGACCCTCGGCGTGCTCTCGGCGGTGGCCAGAAAATACGCGCACCGCATCCCCTTCGTGGTCAAGATCAACCACAACGAGCTGCTCACCTACCCGAACATCTACGACCAGACCCTGTTCGCCAGCGTCGAGCAGGCCTTCGATCTGGGCGCCGCGGCGGTGGGCGCCACGGTGTTCTTCGGCTCGCCCGAATCGCGCCGGCAGATCTGGGAGATCTCCCAGGCCTTCGCCCGCGCCCACGAGCTGGGCATGGTCTGCATCCTCTGGGCCTACACCCGAAATGCCGCGTTCAAGCACGAGGGCGTCGATTACCACGTCTCGGCCGATCTCACCGGCCAGGCCAACCATCTGGCCGTCACCATCGACGCCGACATCGTCAAGCAGAAGATGGCGGAGAACAACGGCGGCTACAACGCGCTGAAATTCGGCAAGACCAGTCCCAAGGTCTATTCGGAACTGACCACCGACCATCCGATCGACCTGGTCCGCTACCAGGTGGCCAACTGCTACATGGGCCGCGCCGGCATGATCAACTCCGGCGGCGAATCGGGCAAGGACGACCTGCACCAGGCGGTGCGCACCGCGGTGATCAACAAGCGCGCCGGCGGCATGGGCATGATCTCCGGCCGCAAGGCCTTCCAGAAGCCGATGAAGGACGGCGTCAGCCTGCTCAACGCCATCCAGGACGTCTATCTCTCGCCCGCCGTCACCATCGCCTAGGAATACGCCATGCCCGGTACCCCCTTTCCCCTCGAGGTGATCCCGCAGATCCCGCCGCGCCTGACGCGGCTCGCGGAACTCGCCAACAATCTCTGGTACAGCTGGGACCGCCCCACCCGCGCCCTGTTCTCGCGTCTGCATCCCGGCCTCTGGCGCGCCATCGGCCACAGCCCCAAGGCCTTCCTGAAGCGGGTCGACCAGAAGCGCCTCGATGCGGCGGCCGAGGATCCGGTCTTTCTCGGCGCCTACAACCGGGCGCTCTCCGAACTCGACACCTATCTCGCGGAGCTGGGGCACGCGCCCAACGGCGCCGACCATTCGCACGACTCGCTGGTGGCTTACTTCTGCTTCGAGTTCGGCTTCCACGAGAGCCTGCCGATCTATTCCGGCGGCCTGGGCATCCTCGCCGGCGACCATTGCAAGGCGGCTTCCGACCTGCGCCTGCCCTTCGTCGGCGTCGGCCTGCTGTTCCGCCAGGGCTTCTTCCTCCAGACCATCGACCGCGACGGCCGCCAGCAGGCGGAAAACGTCGATTCCGATTTCGACGACCTGCCGATCGCGCCGGTTTTGCGCGAAGACGGCAGCGAACTGCGGGTGGTGCTGGACATGCTCGACCGCCGGGTCTGGATCAAGGTCTGGCGGGTCAAGATCGGCCACGTGATGCTCTATCTGCTCGACACCGATCTCGACGTGAATGCCCAGCACGACCGCGACATCACCCACCGGCTCTACGGCGGCGACCGCACCACGCGCATCGAGCAGGAGATCCTGCTCGGCGTCGGCGGCGTCCTGGCGCTGCGCGAACTGGGACTGGCGCCGACCGCCTGGCACATCAACGAGGGCCACGCCGCCTTCATGATCCTGGAGCGCATCAACGCCCTGGTCGCCGAGGGCCTGGACTTCGCCAGCGCGCTCGAGGCGGTGGCCGCGAGCACGGTCTTCACCACCCACACCGCGGTTCCCGCCGGACACGACCACTTCGACGAAGAGATGGCCAGGCGCTACTTTTCCCGCTGCTTTCCGGCGCTCGCGGACAAGCAGGACGAGATCCTGAGCCTGGGCCATCTGCCCGGCGCCCGCGACTTCAACATGACCGCGCTCGCGGTGCGCGGCTCGCGCTTCCACAACGGCGTCTCGCGCATCCACGGCGGCGTTTCCTCGGCGATGCTGGCCCCGCTCTGGCCGCAAATCGAGGCGGCGGACAATCCGATGGATTTCATCACCAACGCCGTGCACGCGCCGACCTTCCTGTCCAACGACTGGAACGAGCTGTTCGAGCGCTATCTCGGCGAGGGCTGGACCCAGCGGCTGACCGATCCGGACTGCTGGAAGCGCGTGCAGCAGATTCCCGACCTGCTGTTCTGGAGCGTGCGCCAATCGCTGAAGGCGCAGATGCTCCATCTGGTCAGGAACCGCATCGCCACCCAGTACGCCCGCAATCAGGGATCCCAGGCCCACCTCGACCGCCTGCTGAAGCTCGCCGACCCGAACAATCCCAACGTGCTGACCATCGGTTTCGCGCGCCGCTTCGCCACCTACAAGCGGGCGGCGCTGATGTTCGAGAACCTCGACTGGCTGCGCGAGATCGTCTCCGACCCGAAGCGGCCGGTACTGTTCATCTTCGCCGGCAAGGCGCACCCGGCCGACCTGCCCGGCCAGGAATTGATCCGCCGCGTCGCCGAGGTGGCGCGCCTGCCCGAATTCGAGGGCCGCATCCTGCTGGTCGAGGGCTACGACCTGCACCTGGCGAGAAGGCTGGTGTGCGGCGTGGACGTCTGGCTCAACAATCCGGTCTATCCGCTGGAAGCCTCGGGCACCTCGGGCATGAAGGCGGCGATCAACGGCGTGATCAATCTCTCGGTGCTCGACGGCTGGTGGGAGGAGGGCTACGACGGCAGCAACGGCTGGGCGATCAAGCCCGCCTCGGACGTGCAGAACGAACAGGAGCGCAACCGCGACGAGGCGCGCACCCTGCTCGAGATCCTTCAGGACAAGGTCATACCGCTCTATTACGACGCCGGCCCGATGGGCTTCTCCCCGGCCTGGCTGGCCATGGCCAAGCGTTCGATCGCCAGCATCATGCCGCGCTTCAACACCGAGCGGATGATCACCGAGTACGTGGAAAAGTTTTACATCTGCGCCGGCCGGCAATGGCAGAGGCTCTCCGCCGCCGGCTTCGATGGCGCGCGGCGACTGGCGCAGTGGAAGGCCAAGGTGCGCGCCGGTTGGCACGGCGTGAGCCTGCGCCGCATCGACAGCGGCCGGCACCGCATTGCCTACGGCGACACGCTGCACTTCGAGCTGGCGGTGAATCTCAACGGCCTCGACCCGGATGACGTGGTCGTGGAACTGCTGCTCGGGCGCCCCTACCTGCCCGAGCCGGCGGCGCAGAAACTGACGCGGCCGCTCATTTTCCAGCGCCCTATCGACGGCGGCGAATGCCTCTACAGCCTGGATCTGACGCCCGAGCTGTGCGGCCGCATCGAGTACCGCTTCCGCGTCTACCCCAGACATGAATTCCTGACGCACCCCTTCGAGATGGGCATGATGCTCTGGCTCTGACGGCCAAGTCGCCCCGGCCAACGATGAGTCCCGCGCTCCGCGTCCTGTTCGTCACGTCCGAAATCGCGCCCTGGCAGAAGACCGGCGGCCTGGGCGACATTTCTTCGGCGCTGCCCGAAGCGCTCGCCAGGGCGGGCGTCGAGGTGCGCATCCTGGTGCCCGCCTATCCGGCCTTGCCTCTGGCCTTTCCGGACGCACGCCCGATCGCCGAGATTCCGCCGCCGGGCGGCCGGCTTCCGGCCAGCCGACTGCTGCAGGCGGCGACGCCTGGCGGCGTACCGCTGCTGCTGCTCGATTGCCCGGCCTGCTTCGAGCGCCCGGGCGGCCCCTACCAGTCGCCGCGGGGAGGCGACTGGCCGGACAACGCGCTGCGCTTCGGGCTGCTCTCCCGCGTCGCCGCCCTGCTCGCCTCGAACGCCAGCCCGCTCGTCTGGCGCCCGGACATCCTCCACTGCAACGACTGGCAAAGCGCCCTCGCCCCGGCTTACCTGCACTACCTGCACGGCGGCGGCGCGGCGACGGTGATGACCATCCACAACCTCGCCTTCCAGGGCCTGTTCCCGCCTTCGACGCTGGCCGATCTCGGTCTGCCGCAGTCGGCCTTCGTCTTCGACGGCGTCGAGTTCTACGGCCATCTCTCTTGTCTCAAGGCCGGTTTGCAGTTCGCAGACCGCATCACCACGGTCAGCCCGACCTACGCCCGTGAGATCCAGCAGGCCGAGCTCGGCTTCGGTCTCGACGGCCTGCTGCGCCACCGCAGCGCCGTGCTGAGCGGCATTCTGAACGGCGTCGATGCGCGCTGGAACCCCGCCACCGATCCGCTGCTGACGAAGCACTACGATGCGCAACATCTGGCCGCCAAGGAAGCCAACCGCCGGGCGCTGCGCGCCGAGCTCGGCCTGATCGGGGATGTCACGGCGCCGCTCCTGGCCGTCGTCAGCCGACTCACGCACCAGAAGGGAATGGACCTCCTGCTCGCCATTGCCGACCAGCTCCTAGACGGGCCGGCGGAGGCGCAATTGGTCGTGCTGGGCAACGGCGAGCGGGGCTTCGAGGCGGGCTTGCGCGCCCTCGCCGCCCGCCATCCCGGCCGTGTCGCTGCCATGATCGGCTTCGACGAGCGCCTGGCCCACCGCATCGAGGCAGGGGCCGACATCTTCCTGATGCCGTCGCGCTTCGAGCCCTGCGGCCTCAACCAGCTCTATAGTCTGCGCTACGGCACGCCGCCCGTGGTGCGCGCCACCGGCGGACTGGCGGACACGGTGACCGACTGCACGCCGGAGGCCCTGCGCGCGGGTCTGGCCACCGGCTTCGTGTTCGGGCCGCCCGATGCTAGCGCACTGCTGGCTGCGGCCAGCCGCGCCATCGACGCCTGGGGCAAGCGCAGACTCTGGCGCCGCCTTCAGCGTAACGGCATGAGCATGGATTTCTCCTGGGCAAAAGCGGCGGCCGACTACCTCGACGTCTATCGCGCCGCGCGAGCGGCACGGGACATCGCCGCCGCGTCCGGCCCTGAGTACAATGGCGGCTGAATGATCGGCAGCATCATCGGGAGAGCACCATGGATTGGATCGCGCTGGATGAACGGCAGCAAACCGGATATACGCCGATCGACGAAGACCACGAACAGGTGGTGGAACTGATCAATGAGTTGGCGCGGGCCATCACCCAGCATCAAAGCAAAGCGGTCTGCACCGAACTGCTCGAGCGGATCATCCAGAACACCAAGGCGCACTTCGCCCGGGAAAATCGTCTGATGGCGGAGGTTCATTATCCCCGCGCCGAGGGGCATATGGCGCAGCACGCCCGCCTGCTCGATGAAGCGCTGGCGCTGAAGCGCTGGTTCGAAACCGCTTCGGTCGAATCGGTGATGTCCGTCTCGCTGCTGCATTTCCTCGAGAACTGGTGGACCGAGCATATCCCGACCTCCGACCAGGCGCTCTCCGACTTCATCGCCTCGGCCAAAAGCCGCTGATCGGGCCCGCCCGGGCTCGGGCACCTCAAGCCGGCTGGAGATAGGCGTAGGGGTCGATGTGCCACTTGCGCGGCGATTCATGACCGACGATCTTGTCGCTCGCCGCTCCCGCGGCCTGCTTTGACAGCACCAGATCGCGCGGCGAGACATAGCTTCCGCGCGCCATGTCGTAGACGACCCTGACCGTCGGATGAAGCAGATCCGCACCGTCGGGCTCGACCACCACGCCGAGCAGGCCGCTTTCCAGGCGCACCAGAGATCCGACCGGATAGATGCCGATGGCGCGGATGAAGTGGTGCACCAGCTCCTCGTTGAAATGGCTCTTGCCCCACTCGAATAGTTTCTTCATCGCCGCCGTCGGCTCGATGCTCTGGTGATAGATGCGATTGGAGGTGAGCGCGTCATAGACATCGACGATCGACGCCATCTGTCCGAAACGCGAGATTCGATCCTCCTTCAATCTGTCCGGATAGCCGGTGCCGTCGAACCGCTCGTGGTGCTGGGCAGCGATGACGATCGCGATCTCCGGAATCCCCGGCGTCTGCTTGAGCATTTCCGCACCGATGTGTGCGTGGGACTGCATCAGCATGAATTCGGGCGGGGTCAGCGCACTCGGCTTGTTGAGGATGCCGTCGGGAATCATCATCTTGCCGACGTCGTGCAGCAGGCCGCCGACGCCGATATCCATCATCACGCCGCGCTCGTAGCCCATCGTCTGGCAAAAGGCGACGAGCAGCACGCATACGCTCACCGAATGTTCGAAGGTGTAATTGTCCTTGGTCTTGATGCGGGAAAGACTGATCAGTGCGTCCGGGTTGCGCAGTATCGAATCGGCGATGCGCTCGACCATGGGCTCCAGTTTGCTCACCTCGAGCTGTCGGCCCAAGCGGGCATCCATCAGAACCCGGTGGACGACCTGGTTGGCATCGCGCTGGAGATCCTTGGCCACGACGATCTCATCCCTCAGGGAGAGCGTCGGCGCAGGGCCGCCCCGGTTCGGCAATGCCTCGGTGTGCCGGGTAAACCGGTCGTGAATCTCGCTGTCGAATTCTTCCTGGGTCTGTGCGCCTTCGACGTCCAAGCCCTTGCTGGTGTCGATGAACAGCTCATGGATGCCATAGCCGGCCATCTCTTCGATGGTCTTTTCGTCCTGCAGCAGAAAGGAATTGAGCAAAAAGGGATGAGCCATCCAGCTGCAGTTGAGATCATGGATGAACATCCCGGGCTTGAGCTGCTCCCTCCTGATGCGCTTGATCATGAGCAATTCCGTGCGCCACGCCTGACGGAGGCGAATATTACGCTGTAATCTGCGCAGGAACCAGAAAAGCGCCTAGCGAGCCCCGTCTCGGTCGTCAATGGGCCGCTTCGAACTCCATAGACGCAAAAAACCCGCAGGGCCAGTCGCCATGCGGGTTTCAATAAACTGGTG
>JAJZPJ010000041.1:5582-16256 GCA_021811225.1 Pseudomonadota bacterium | reverse complement strand
ATTTCGAGCTACCGCGGCGGCAACTGCGAAAACTTCGACTATCAGCGTTTCTGGTCGCACTCCCTGGTCTGCGGCATCGCCCTGCAGGCCCTGACCGTATCCGCCCACGTCAGCCAGCCGGAAGAGACCTTCTCGGTCGGCCTGCTCGCCCGGGTCGGGGAACTGGCCCTGGCGACCCTGTTTCCCGAACGCTACTCCGACATCCTGGAAAGGCTGAAGAGCGAGCGGGACAGCGTCCTGTTCGATCTCGAACAGGAGGCCTTCGTGCTGACCCACAACGTGCTTTCCGCGTCGCTGCTGCTCGACTGGGGCTTGCCCAAGATCTATTGCGAGCCGGTGTCCTGCCACGAGACGCTGGAGGCCCTGCCCTTTGAGGCGGGCTCGCGTCAGTACAAGCTGACCCATCTCCTGGCGCTGGCCGACGTGATCGCCGACGTCTGTCTGGCGCCGCAAAACGAAAGACGGCAGTTGCTGCCGCGTCTGTCCCATCTGGGGACGATACTCGGCTTCGAGGCCGACGCCCTGAACAAGCTGTGCGACCAGGTAGCGCAGGACTGGCGCGATTGGGGCGCGCTGCTCAAGGTCGGCACCGCGCCGGTGCCGACCTTCGAGGAATTGTCCCTGCCGCCGGAGGATGCCCACGCCGGCGGCCTGCGCGTACTGCTCGTCGATGACGATCAGGCGGCTCGTGCCCAGTTGCGGTCGATGCTGGTCGAGGGCGGGCACGAGGTATTCGAGGCGGTCGACGGGCGGCAGGCTTTCGAGGCGGTGCTCGAGCTGTGTCCGCAGATGATGGTGCTCGCCCGGCAGCTTCCGGGCATGGACGGCATCGAACTGACCCGCGCCCTGCGCCAGACCCGGGCCGGACGGGGCATCTACGTCCTGCTGCTGACCCCGAGCGACGACGAAGACGAGTTGATCGAGGTGCTGGAGAGCGGCGCCAATGACTTCATGGTCAAGCCGTTGAAGCCCCGGGTGCTGACCGCGCGGCTCTCCGCCGCCCAGCGCGTGATCAGGCTGCAGCAGGAGCTGGAGGGCGACCGTGAGGAAATACGCCACATCGCAGCGGAGTTGGAGGTGTCCAACCGCCGCCTGCAGGAAGTGGCCCTGACCGATATGCTGACCGCTTTTCCCAACCGCCGTTATGCGATCGAACGCATCGAGCAGGAATGGGCCTCCGCCCAGCGCAGCCATCGGCCGCTCGCGGTGATGGTGATCGACGTCGATGATTTCAAGCGGATCAACGATGCCCATGGCCACGACGTCGGCGACGAGGTGTTGCGGCAGGTGGCCGCGGCGCTGAAGAGCGGCGTCCGCGTCCAGGACGTGGTGTGCCGTTTCGGCGGCGACGAATTCCTGGTGATCTGCCCGGATACCACCCTGGAGGCGGCGCAGGCCTGCGCCGAGCGGATGCGTCGGGCGGTCGAGGCGGTCACCATCGGCGCCGGCGCTGCGGCGAAATCGGGTAGCATCAGCGTCGGCGTGGCGGTGCGCGAGGCCGGCATGGCCGACTTCGACGCGCTGATCAAGTGCGCCGACCAGGGGGTCTTCCTCGCCAAGGAACGCGGTCGCAATCGCGTCGCAGTCACCCAGATAGTCTAAAATTTATAATAAAACATAAAGATAACGGATATTTGTAAGATAAAACCTTACAAATCGTTCGGAAGCTGTTCTTACGTCAAATCCCGCGTTGCCCTGATAGTTTTCCTTGACGCCCCGCGCCACAATGTGGTCGTCCTCCGGTTTGTCGCGAATTTGTCGGCCCCGGCGAGGACAGGCCAAGGAGCGCATGATGAAAACGACTGACACCTACAATGACATAAAGGAAGTCAATCTTGCCTACCTGATGCTGGCGCAGAACATGATCCGCGTCGACCGCGAGGCGGCCATTTTCCGCCTCGGCATCAGTGAAGAGATTGCCGACATGCTGGACCAGTTGACGCCGGGCCAGGTTCTGAAGATGGCCGGTTCCAACATGCTGTTGTGCAGCTTCCGCTTCGACGACACGCTGTTGCTCAACCTGCTTGCCAACCACGAGCGCGATCGCAGCATCGGGCACGTGCATGCGGCGATACTCGCCGCCGGCAAGCCGGTCGAAACCATGGCGTGACCGAGCGGAGAACCCCATGCGCAATAAATCCCTCATCTCGGAAGCGAGAGACATCCGGCTGGCCGTCGAACTGATCGAACTGGGCGCGCGTCTGCAGTTGCTCGAGGTCGAGACCAAGTTGAGCCGCGAGCGGCTGCTCAAGCTCTACAAGGAGGTCAGGGGCGAGTCGCCGCCCAAGGGCATGCTGCCCTTCTCGACCGACTGGTTCATGACCTGGCAGCCGAACATCCATGCCTCGCTGTTCATGGCCTATCACCGCTTCCTGCTCGGGAACACCCGCTTGCGCGGCCTGGAACTGATCATCAAGGCCTACCGTCTCTACCTCGAACAGGTGCAGAGAAACGGCATGGAGACGGTGCTGTCCCTGACCCGCGCCTGGACCATGGTGCGCTTCTTCGAAGCCAACATGCTGCAGATGGCCACCTGCCAGTGCTGCGGCGGCCATTTCGTCGCCCACGCCTTCGATCCGACCAAGGCTTACGTCTGTGGTCTGTGCAACGTGCCGGCGCGCGCCGGCAAGACGCGCCGTGCCGCCGAGGCCGCAGCGGCGCTCGCCGTCAGCGTTTGAGTAGCCAACTTCGGGCCGCCGCCGCCCGTCCCCGCCCCCGGGGCCGTTGATTTATATTATGCGGGCCGAAGCGCGGCGCTTTGGCCTTCGTAATATACTGACAAGGCCTGGATAAATGACTTGAGGGGGAGTGGGGGCGCATGTTTGTCATCATCGGGTATGTCTTGGTCGCCGGCGCCGTCTTCGGCAGCTTCATTCTCGGCGGCGGCCATATAGCAGCGCTGTTTCAGCCCTTCGAACTGATGGCCATCGCCGGCTCCGCGCTCGGCGCCTTCATCGTCTCCAACACCCCGAAGGTCGTCAAGGCCACGCTGAAGGCGCTGCCCACCGTGCTCAAGGGTTCGCGCTACACCAAGGCGATGTACGTCGATTTGCTGGCGATGCTCTACGAAATCCTCTCCAAGGTGCGCAAGGAAGGCCTGATGTCGATCGAGGCCGACATCGAGAAGCCCGGCGACAGTCCGATCTTCGCCAAGTATCCGGGAATCGCGAGCGATCATCACGCGATGGAATTCCTCACCGACTACATGCGCATGATGGTGGGCGGCAACCTCAATGCCTTCGAGATCGAAAACCTGATGGACAACGAGATCGAGACCCACCACCACGAAGGCGAGGTGCCGATCCACGCCCTGGCCAAGACCGCCGACGCCTTGCCGGCCTTCGGTATCGTCTCGGCGGTGATGGGCGTGGTGCATACCATGGAGTCGGTGGGTCTGCCGCCGGCGGAATTGGGCAAGCTGATCGCCGCCGCGCTGGTCGGCACCTTTCTCGGCATCCTGCTGTCCTACGGCTTCGTCGGCCCGCTGTCCAATACGCTCGAACACAAACTGAACGAATCGTCCAAGATGTTCCAGTGCATGAAGGTGACCCTGCTCGCCAGCATGAACGGCTATGCGCCGCAGGTGGCGATCGAGTTCGGGCGCAAGGTGCTCTACTCGACCGAGCGGCCGGGCTTCCTGGAGCTGGAAGAGGAAGTGAAGAATCGCAAGGCCAAGTGACCGATGAGCGACGATGCCCAGCAACCGATAGTCGTCAAGCGCATCAAGAAGGGCGGCGGCGGCGCCCACGGCGGCGCCTGGAAGATCGCCTACGCCGACTTCGTCACGGCGATGATGGCCTTCTTCCTGCTGATGTGGCTGCTCGGCTCGACCACCAAGGGCGATCTCAACGGCATCGCCGAGTATTTCAAGACGCCGCTCAAGGTGGCGATGGCGGGCGGCTCGGGCAGCGGCGACTCCTCCAGCATCCTTCAAGGCGGCGGTCAGGATCTGACGCGCTCCACCGGCCAGGTCAAGCGCGGCGACCTGGAGACCCATAAGCAGGTCGTCAATTCCCAGGAGCTGACCAAGGCCTTCGAGAAGGCCGAGGCGCAGAAGCTCTCCGGTCTCAAGGACAAGATCCAGCAGATGATCAACACCAACCCAGAACTCAAGCAGTTCAAGAACCAGCTGCTGCTCGACATCACCGACGAGGGCCTGCGCATCCAGATCGTGGATCAGAAGAACCGGCCGATGTTCGATTCTTCGAGCGCCGAGCTCAAGCCCTACACCCGCGAAATCCTGCGCCAGATCGGCAAGGCGCTGAACGGCGTCAGCAACAAGATCAGCCTGTCCGGCCACACCGACGCCACCCCTTACGTCGGCGGCGACAAGGGTTACAGCAACTGGGAATTGTCCGCGAGCCGCGCCAATGCCGCCCGCCGCGAACTGATCGCCGGGGGCATGGACGAGGCCAAGGTGATGCGCGTGGTCGGACTCGCCTCGGCGGTGCCGCTGGACAAGAGCGATCCTTTCGATCCGATCAACCGGCGCATCAGCATCATCGTCATGAACAAGAAGACCGAGGACACCATCGCGCACGAGGGCAAGTCCATCGCTGCGCCCCCGCCCGCCGCGGCGAGCGCTCCGACCGGACCCGCGCCGTCGGCCAAGGCCGCAGGCGGCTGATTCATCCGTCGCCGAACGCATCCCGGCGACTCAATAATGAGCGCGAGCCCAGTCCGGCACCGATGACCAAGGCCCAATTTCCCGCAGCGAATCCGGCCGTGCCGCGCGAATTCCGCTTCACCGCGGAGGATTTCGAGCGCGTCCGCAAGCTGATCTACGACCGTGCCGGCATCGCGCTGGCCCCGGTCAAGCAGGATATGGTCTATAGCCGACTGGCGCGGCGCTTGCGCGCCCACGGCTTCACCACCTTCGCCCAGTACCTGGCGCTCCTGGAGCGCGGCGACGACAAGGAGTGGGAGACCTTCACCAATTCCCTCACCACCAACCTCACCTCGTTTTTCCGCGAGGCGCACCACTTCGATCTGCTGGCACAGCAGATGACCAAGAGCCGGGAGCGGCCGTTCCGCATCTGGTGCTCGGCCGCCTCGACCGGCGAGGAAGCCTATTCGCTGGCCATCACCGCCTGCGAGGCATTCAAGACGCTCACGCCGCCGGTGGCGATCATCGCCAGCGACATCGACACCAGCGTGCTGGCGACGGCCGAAAAGGGCGTCTATGCGGAAGAGCGCGTGGCCAAGCTCGACCCCGAACGGCTGCGCCAGTTCTTTCTCAAGGGCACCGGGGCGCAGGCCGGTCAGGTGCGCGTGCGGCCCGAGTTGCAGCGGCTGGTGAGCTTCATCCGGGTGAATCTGCTCGATTCGCGCTGGCCGCTTCAAGGCCCGTTCGATGCGCTGTTCTGCCGCAACGTGATGATCTATTTCGACAAGCCGACGCAGTACGGCATCCTGAAAAAATTCCAGCCGCTGCTGCGCGAGGACGGGCTGCTCTATGCCGGCCACTCCGAGAGTTTTCTGCACGCCGTCGATCTGTTCCGTTCGCTCGGACGCACCGTCTATGAGCGTGCCGACCGAATGCGCCGGCAAGTGGGATAAAAGTTATACTGACCGCGATGGTCCCGGGCGCATCGGGTGAATAAATAAAACCAATAGACCCATAAGGGTGGTGGTTTGTAAGCTCAGAAAGCCCGCATGGGCGAAGGAGGGGGAGATGAGTGGCGAAAGGGGGGTGTTGGGGTCCGGCCCGTGCATGCACGATAGCTCGGCACCCGGTTCAATGGCCGGCACTGGGGCGGCTTGCGCATCGGCTGCCGTACTGAATAATCCCGGAGAATGATCCCATGACTCTGCGTCAGCGCCTGATCCTCGTGCTCGCCGTCCTCGGCGCCGCCACCGTGGTTGCCAACGGTTTCAGCTTCTACATGTATTCGAGCCTGGGAGCCGACCTGCTGAAGATCGAGCCCCGCCTCGCGGCTTCGCTGCACGACTCGAAACTGCTGATCGTCGCCGTGATCGCGATTGCCTCGGCCGTCGGCTTGTCGGCTTTCGTGTTGCTGGTGCGGATCCTGCTCGGGCTGCTGGGCGGCGAACCCCAATACGCTGCGGATGTGGTCCGGCGCATCGCCACGGGCGATCTCGCCTTCACGGTGAATCTGCGCCCGGGCGACAACGAGAGCCTGCTCGCCGGAATCAGCGGCATGCAGCAGAAACTGCGCGACATGGTGGCGCAGCTGCATACCGCCTCGGCCCAGCTCGGCCAGACCGCGGCGCAGTTCGTCGGCACGACCGGCGAGATCAGGGCGAGCACCGAGGCGCAGAGCGAAGCGGCCTCGGGCAGCGCGGCGGCGGTCGAGCAGATGTCGGTGAGCATCAAGAGCGTCGCCGACAGCGCCGCCGAGGTCGACCGGCAGTCGGCCGAGAGTCTGGCCGGGACGCAGGACGGCAACGAGAGCCTGTCGCGCATGATCGGCGAGATCGGCGAGGTCGAGCAGGCGGTGAATGAGATTGCGAGCACCGTCGGCGCCTTCATCGAGAGTACCCAGGCGATCAAACGGATGACCCGCGAGGTGCGCGACATCGCCGACCAGACCAACCTCTTGGCGCTGAACGCCGCGATCGAAGCGGCGCGCGCCGGCGAGCAGGGCCGGGGGTTCGCGGTGGTGGCCGACGAAGTGCGCAAGCTGGCGGAGAAGTCGGCGGTGGCGGCGCGCGAAATCGATCAGGTCACCCAGGCCCTGGGCGAAAAATCGGGCGAGGTGGAATCGGCCATCGACCGGGGCAACGCCTCGCTGGCCGCCAGCCAAGAGTACCTGGAACGGGTGGCCGAAGTGCTCAGCACGGTCGGCGCCAAGGTCTCGGAAGCCCATCTGGGCATGACCGCGATCTCGGCTTCGGTGCAGGAACAGACTTCGGCCAGCAACGATATCGCCGGGAACATCGAGCGCATCGCCCGGATGTCCGAAGAGAACATCGCCTCCGTGCACCGGGCCGTCAAGGAAGCGCAGCAACTCGAAGCGCTGGCCGTCACCCTGAGCGGCTTCGCCGGGCGCTTCGCGGTCTGAGCGTTTGGTGCGGGTTGCCTCGGGCTTCAAGTTATAATGCGCCATTTGTTGGGATTTCCGCGGCGATCGCTGCCAGAAAGTGACGAGTATGTCTGACATGTTGAGCAACATCGATGCGCGCACCCGGCTGGCCGGCACCAACAAGCTGGAGATCCTGCTGTTCGCGCTCGGTGTCGATAGCCGCACCGGCCGGCGCGAGACCTTCGGCATCAACGTCTTCAAGGTGCGCGAGGTGATGCGCACCCCGACCATCACGGCGGCGCCGGAGATGTCCTCGTCGGTCAAGGGCATGGTGTCCTTGCGCGGCGTGCTGGTGCCGGTGGTCGATCTGGCCGAGTATATCGGCATGCCCTCGGAGACCCCGCGCGACATCATGATCGTCACCGAGTACAACGGCCACACCCAGGGCTTCCTGGTCGAGGGCGTCGATACCATCCTGCGCCTGGACTGGTCGCAGATGCGCGTGCCGCCGGAGATGATGACCTCGAACCTGGGCGGCCTGGTGACGGCGGTGACCGAGCTGGCCGACGGCCGCCTGGTGATGATGCTCGACGTCGAGCGCGTCCTGGCCGAGACCACCAAGTACGACGACGGTTTCATGTTCAAGGATCTGAAACGGATCGCCGACGAGAATGTGACGGTGTTCTTCGCCGACGATTCCTCGGTGGCGCGCGCGCAGATCACGCGTACGCTCGAAGCCCTGGGCATCAAGTACGTCGGCGCGATCAACGGCCGCGCCGCCTGGGAGGAATTGCAGAAGGTCGCCGCCTACGCCACCAGTTCCGGCAAGGCGGTGAAGGATCTGGTGCAATTGGTGCTGACCGACGTCGAGATGCCGGAGATGGACGGCTACATCCTGACCAAGAACATCAAGAGCGACCCGCGCTTCGCCGGCATTCCGGTGGTCATGCATTCTTCCCTCTCCGGCGCTTCGAATCAGCAGCTCGGCCTCTCGGTCGGGGTCGATGAATACGTGCCCAAGTTCGAGCCGCAGCGGCTGGCAGAAACCCTGGCCCGCCTCCTCCACCTCCAGCCACAGGAAGCCTGAAAGCCGGCCATGAATCTATCGGACAATACCCTCATGGAATCCGTCGATGCCCGCACCAAGCTGGCGGGTTCGAACCGCATGGAAATCCTGCTGTTCTCTCTGGGCACCCAGGAGATTTTCGGCATCAACGTCTTCAAGGTGCGCGAGGTCAGCAAGACGCCGCTGATCACCAAGTCGCCCAACATGCCCGCCGGCGTCGAGGGGCTGATCAGCCTGCGCGGCAACGTCATCCCGGTGCTCTCCCTGGCGCGCACCATGGGCCTCACGGATGCGCCCGCCGGCCTGGCCGAAGCGATGATGGTGACCGAATACAGCAAGCGCATCCTGGGCTTCCTGGTGCATGCCGTCGATCGCATCATCCGCGTCGATTGGGACAAGGTGCGCGCACCCGATGGCGTCATCAGCGGCGGCAGCCATTTCATCACCGCCATCACCGAATTGCCCGACGGCAAGCTGGTCTCGATTCTGGACGTCGAGCAGATCCTCGCCAATACCTTCGGCGAAGCGCCGGTGGGCGAGATGGAGCGGCTGGACGAGGATATCGAGTACAACGTGTTCTTCGTCGATGACTCGACGGTCGCCCGGAAGAAGATCGCCGAGGTGCTGGACAAGCTCGGCGTCAAGCACAAGCACGCGGTCAACGGCATGGAGGCATGGACCCGGCTGTCGGGCATGGCCGGCCACGCGCAGCAGGCCCACCAGGATTTGCGCGACGAGCTGCAGTTGATCCTGGTCGACGCCGAGATGCCGGAAATGGACGGCTACGTGCTGACCAAGCATATCAAGAGCGATCCGCGCTTCAACGGCATCCCGGTGGTGATGCACTCCTCGCTCTCGTCCGAGGCCAACCGCGCCATGGGCAAGAGCGTCGGCGTCGATGCCTACGTCGCCAAATTCGATGCGGAGTTTCTGGCCGAGACCGTGCGCCCGCTGCTGACCAAACCCCATAGAGACTGAGCTGGAGATCCCGATGCCAGATCCGAGCAAAATCAAGTTCCTCGTCGTCGATGACTTCTCGACCATGCGGCGCATCGTCCGCAACCTGCTCAAGGAGTTGGGCTATGTCAATGCCGACGAAGCCGAGGACGGCGCCATCGCGCTGCAGAAGCTCAAGAATGCCCCGTTCGACTTCGTCGTTTCCGACTGGAACATGCCCAACATGGACGGCCTGCAGCTGCTCCAGGCGATACGCGCCGATCCCAGCCTGAAGCACCTGCCGTTGCTGATGATCACCGCCGAGGCGAAGAAGGAGAACATCATCGCCGCCGCCCAGTCAGGTGCCAATGGCTATATCGTCAAGCCATTCACCGCGGCGACGCTGAACGAGAAACTGAGCAAGATCTTCGAAAAACTGGAAGGCGCGCCGAAGTAGGCGAAGGGCGCAGGGAGCAGGTTAAAGATGGCGAAACCAATCAAGTTCGACGAGTCCGGCGATAGCGAGGATTTGCAGTCCCTGTTCGACAGCATCGCAGCCGGCGGCGGCGCGCAGGTCGCCGCCGTGGTCGTGACGAATCCCGTCAATGATGCTGCCGGCGATTCGGACGAGCTGCAGGCGTTGTTCGACAGTGTCGCGGCGGAGTCGCCTGCGGCTGCGAGCCAGGACGGTGTGTCCGGGGACAAGGCGCCCGAGGGCGGCGAGGTGTTCAATCGCATCGGCAAGATGACGCGCGAGCTGCACAATTCGCTGCGCGAGCTGGGCTATGACAAGATGCTCGGAGACACCGCCAAGGCGATCCCCGACGCCCGCCAGCGGCTGGCCTACATCGCCCAGATGACCGAGCAGGCGGCCAGCCGGGTGTTGAACGCCACCGACATCGCCAAGCCGATCCAGGACGGCTTGCAGCAGCGTTCGGAAGCGCTGGGGGTGCGCTGGGAGAAGGTGTTCACCAATCAGCTCTCGGTCGACGAGTTCAAGGCGCTGGCCGCCGACACCCACGGCTTCCTGCGCCAGGTGCCGGAGCAGACGCGCGCCACCAACGCGCAATTGACGGAAATCATGATGGCCCAGGATTTCCAGGATCTGACCGGCCAGGTGATCAAGAAGGTGGTGGACATGGCCCAGGCGATGGAGGCGCAACTGCTCGCCTTGCTGGTCGAGGCGATGCCGCCGGAGTTGCGCGCCGAGACGCCCACGGGGCTGCTGAACGGCCCGGTGATCAACGCCCAGGGCCGCAGCGACGTGGTCAGCAATCAGGAGCAGGTCGATGACCTGCTGGAGAGTCTGGGATTCTAGAAGTCGGTCGGTTTGCGGAGCGAAAAAATGAGCGATTTTCAAGGAATGGAAGATCTGTTGCAGGACTTCCTGGTCGAAGCCGGCGACCTGCTCTCCGGCGTCGATAACAAACTCGTCGATCTGGAGAAAACGCCGCACGAGCGCGGGCTGCTGAACGAGATTTTCCGCGGCTTCCACACCATCAAGGGCGGCGCCGGCTTCCTCAACGCCAAGGAACTGGTCACCCTCTGCCACCTGACCGAGAATCTCTTCGACCGGTTGAGAAACGGCGAGCTGGAGGTCACGCGTCCCATCATGGACGCGATCATGGATGCCACCGGCGCGGTGCGCGACATGTTCGATTCGCTGGAGCACGGCGTGCAGCCGGG
>JAJZPJ010000041.1:0-5482 GCA_021811225.1 Pseudomonadota bacterium | reverse complement strand
GCCGCTGCTCCGGCGGGCGGGCCGGATTGGGGCGGCCTGATGCAGGCCGTCTCTTCCCCCCAGGTTCCCGCCGTCGCGGCATCTGCCGCCCCGGTACCGACCCCGGTGGTCGACCTTCATCACGACGTCGCGAACAAGTCGCCGGAAGAAATCATCAAGCAGGCGGTCGGCCGTCGCGCCATCGACAAGCCCGGCTATCAGGGAGCGCCGACCAGCCGCCGCGACGGCGAGAAGACGCGCGACAATTCGATCCGCGTCGATACCGCGCGCTTGGACCAGGTGCTGAACCTGTCCGGCGAGATCGGTCTGACCAAGAACCGGCTGACCGCGCTCAGGAGCGACATCCTGAACGGCCGCAGCGATACCGATACCCTGCAGGCGCTCGACCAGGTGGTCGGGCAGCTGGACCTGCTGGTCTCCGACCTGCAAAGCGCGGTGATGAAGACGCGGATGCAGCCGATCGGCCGCCTGTTCCAGAAGTATCCGCGCATCGCCCGCGATCTGGCCCGGGCGCTGGGCAAGGAAGTCGAGCTGGTGCTGGTCGGCGAGGATACGGAGATCGACAAGACGATGATCGAGGATCTCTCCGATCCGATCATCCACCTGATCCGCAATGCCGTCGATCACGGCGTCGAGCTGCCCGAGGAACGCCGCGCCCACGGCAAGCCTTCGATGTCGCAGGTGCGTCTCGAGGCGCGCCAGGAGGGCGACCATATCGTGCTCCTGGTCGCCGACGACGGTCGCGGCATGAATCCCGAGCGGCTGCGCGCCAAGGCGGTCGAGAAGGGCCTGATCACCGACGAAGAAGCCAACACCATGGACGAGCGCCAGAGCCTGAACCTGGTGATGCTGCCCGGCTTCTCGACCAAGGACGTGGCCTCCGACGTCTCCGGCCGCGGCGTCGGCATGGACGTGGTCAAGACCAACATTCAGAAGCTGAACGGCTCGATCGACATCAAGTCGGTGCCGAATCAGGGCACCACCTTCGTCATTTCCCTGCCGCTGACGCTGGCGATCCTGCCGGTGCTGGTGGTCCGTCTGGGCGATCAGCCCTTCGCCGTGCCGCTGTCGATGGTGCGCGAAATCCTGCCGGTCGATGCCAACGCCATCCAGGAAGTGGGCGGACGCGCCACCCTGGTGGTGCGCGGCGAGGTGCTGCCGATGCTGCCCCTGTCCTCCCTGCTGGGTTGGCCGCAGGAACAGGCGCCGGAATACGGCGTGCTGATGCAGACCGCGGAGGCGAGCTTCATTCTCGCGGTCGATAGCTTCGCCGGGCGCGAGGACGCGGTCATCAAGTCGCTCGAAGACTTCCGCCCCAAGGGCGTCGCCGGCGTCACCACCCTGCCCAACGGCCAGATCGTGCTGATCCTCGACATGAAGGAACTGCTGACCGGCGCCGGCGACCAGCGCGGCGTCTCCCGCTCGCTGTTCATGCCCCGCAGCCTCGCTGCCGCCTGATTGGCGAGGCTAGAATTCGGCCGCGCATTTAACCGAATTGACCGGGTAATACGGCTCTATTCCCGCACTGACGCGTAGACCATGCCGGCAATAATTGCCGGCATGCGAGGAACCGTCAGTGGCTGAGGAAAGCGATGTCGAACGCACCGAACCAGCGTCTGCCAGACGTCTGGAGCAGGCGCGCGAGGAGGGGCAGGTTCCCCATTCGCGCGAGCTGGCGGCATTCCTGGTGCTGCTCGCGAGCGTCTCGGGCTTCTGGACGATGGGCGGCTGGTTCTCGCAGCATGCCACCGCCATCATGCGCACCGGCCTGAGCTTCGGTCGCGCCGAGGCCTTCGACAGCCACGCGATGGGCAACACCTTCCTGACCCTGTCCTGGCAAGCGCTGTCGCTCGCGGCCCCGGTGTTCTTGCTGTGCATCGCGGCGGGCATCGCCACGCCCTTCCTGATGGGCGGGGCGGTGTTCTCGCCCAAGGGCCTGGCCCTGGATTTCTCCCGCCTCGATCCGCTCTCGGGCTTCGGCCGCATCTTCTCCGTCCAGGGGGTGGCCGAGATGGTCAAGGCCATCCTCAAGGCGGCCCTGGTCGGCGCCGTGACCTACTGGGTGGTGGTGCATCAGACCGGCGCGCTGTTCGCGTTGTTCACCCAGTCCCTCGATACCGGCTTCAGGAGTTTCGCGAATCTGCTGCTGCTGGCGGCCGCGGCGCTGGTCTTCGGGGTCGGCCTGATCGCGGGCATCGACGTGCCCTTCCAGCTCTGGCAGTACTACAGCAAGATGCGCATGAGCAAGGAGGAATTGCGCCAGGAGTCGAAGGAGAGCGAGGGCGATCCCCAGGTGAAGGCGCGCATCCGGCGGCAACAGCGGGAACTGGCCAAGAAACGGATGATGAGCGAGGTGCCCACGGCCGACGTCGTCGTCACCAATCCTAGCCATTACGCCGTCGCCCTGAAGTACGACAGCCAGAACATGAGCGCGCCGCAGGTGGTGGCCAAGGGCATGAACCTGATCGCGCAGACCATCCGCGAACTGGCCTTGGATAACGGCGTGCCCCTGCTCGAAGCGCCGCCGCTGGCGCGCGCCCTCTACCGGCACACCGATATCGGCGATCAGGTGCCCGCCGCGCTCTACACCGCGGTGGCCGAGGTGATGGCTTACGTCTACCAGCTCAACCAGTTCATGGCCGGCGACGGCAAGATGCTGGCGCCGCGGCCGCCGGTGTCGCTGCCGGTGCCCGCGGCGATGGACCCGGGCGCCCTTGAAATGGTGCCGCAATGAACGGCGCGCTGGCCTTCCAGTCCCTGTTCGCGCGGGGCAACCTGCGCCAGCTGGCGGCGCCGCTGCTCATCGTCATGATCCTGTCGATGATGGTGCTGCCGCTGCCGCCCTTCCTGCTCGATCTGTTCTTCACCTTCAACATCGCCTTGTCGATCATGGTGCTGCTGGTGGCGATGTACACGATGAAGGCGCTCGACTTCTCGGTGTTCCCGACGGTGCTGCTGGTCACGACCCTGCTGCGCCTGTCGCTCAACGTCGCCTCGACCCGGGTGGTGCTGCTCCACGGGCATACCGGGCCGGACGCCGCCGGCAAGGTGATCGAGGCCTTCGGCTACTTCCTGGTCGGCGGCAATTATGCGGTCGGCCTGGTGGTGTTCGTGATCCTGGTGGTGATCAACTTCGTGGTCATCACCAAGGGCGCCGGCCGGATCGCCGAGGTGACCGCGCGCTTCACCCTGGACGCCATGCCGGGCAAGCAGATGGCGATCGATGCCGACCTGAACGCCGGCCTGATCGGCGAGGACGAGGCCCGGAAGCGGCGCCTGCTCGTCGGACAGGAGGCCGACTTCTTCGGTTCGATGGACGGCGCCAGCAAGTTCGTGCGCGGCGACGCCGTCGCCGGCATCCTGATCCTGTTCATCAACATCATCGGCGGCCTGATCGTCGGCATGCTGCAGCACGACATGAGCTTTTCCCAGGCGGCCAAGAACTACACCCTGCTGACCATCGGCGACGGCCTGGTGGCGCAGATTCCGGCGCTGATCATCTCCACCGCCGCCGGCCTGGTGGTGAGCCGGGTGGCCACCGAGGAGGACATCGGCCAACAGTTCGTCGGCCAGATCTTCGGCAACCCCACGGTGATGCTGCTCACCGCCGCCATTCTCGGCGTGCTCGGCCTGATCCCCGGCATGCCCAATCTGGTCTTCCTGCTGCTGGCATCCGCCCTGGGCAGCCTGGGCTGGTGGGCGCAGAAGCGCAAGGTCCGGCCGGCGACCAAGGAAGCGGCGCCGGCGGTCGAGGCGGCGCCGGTCGAGTCGCAGGACGCGAGCTGGACCGACGTGGCGCCGGTCGATGTCCTCGGGCTCGAGGTCGGCTACCGCCTGATTCCGCTGGTCGATCGGACGCAGGACGGCGAACTGCTGAAGCGCATCCGCGGCCTGCGCAAGAAGTTCGCCCAGGAGGTCGGCTTCCTGGCGGCACCGGTGCATATCCGCGACAACCTCGAACTCAGGCCCAACGGCTACCGGATCACCATGAAGGGGGTCGAGGTCGGCGTCGGCGAGACCTACCCGGGCATGCATCTGGCGATCAATCCGGGACGCGTCGCCGGTCCCCTGCCGGGCACACCGACCACCGATCCGGCCTTCGGCCTGCCGGCGATCTGGATCGATTCCGGTCTGCGCGAGCAAGCGCACGCCCTGGGCTACACGGTGGTCGATGCCGGCACCGTGGTCGCCACGCATCTCAACCACGTGATCCTGTCGAATGCGGCGGAACTCCTCGGCCGACAGGAGACGCAGGCCCTGCTCGACCATATCGCCAAGGACTCGCCCAAGCTGATCGAGGATCTGGTGCCCAAGATGCTCTCCCTCTCGGTGGTGCAGCGGGTGCTGCAAAACCTGCTCGAGGAGAGCGTCACGATCCGCGACATGCGCACCATCATCGAGACCCTGGCGGAGCACGCGCCGCGCAGCCAGGATCCGCTCGAACTCACCACCCAGGTGCGCATCGCGCTCGGCCGGGCCATCGTCCAGCAACTCTATCCGGGCAACAGCGAGCTGCAGGTGATGGCCATCGAACCGGGCCTCGAGCGCCTCCTCGGCCAGGCCGTGCAAGGCGGCGGCGACGCCTCCGGCATCGAGCCGGGACTGGCCGACACGCTGCTGCGCGAGACCGCCGCGGCGGCGCAGCGTCAGGAGGAGGCCGGGCTGCCGGCGGTGCTGCTGGTTCCCGGCCAGCTGCGCTGGCTGCTGTCGCGCTTCCTGCGCCGGGCCGTTCCCCAGTTGCGGGTCATCGCGAATGCCGAAGTCCCGGATTCGCGCACGATTAGGGTCACGACGATCATTGGAGCGAAGTCATGAGCGTGAAACGTTTTTTCGCCGAGACGGCACGCGAATGCCTGCGCCGGGTCAAGGAAGAGTTCGGTCCCGACGCGATCGTGGTGTCGAACAAGCCGGTCGATGGCGGCGTCGAGATGGTGGCGATGTCGGAAGCCGGCCTCGAAGCGCTGTCGCGGACCCGCGTCCCCCTGTCCATGGCCGGCACCGCCGCGACGGCAGCGCGTCCCGCGCCGCCGCCCGCAGCCGCCAGCCGTCCGGCCGAGGCCGAACTCGATTACACCGTCAGACTGTCCAGCCAGGCGAAGAAGCCGCCCAGCGCCGTCCCCTGGCCGCCGAGCCCTGCCCGGAATATCCCGGTCCCGCCCGAGCGTCCGAAGCTTCGCCCCCTGCCGGACAAGGCGCCGGCCGCGGCATCGGCAGCGAATCCGGCAGCGAATCCGCGCCAGGCAGCGAGTGGGCCGCCGGCGCCACAGCCACGCGCGCCGGCCGAGGAGCGCCCGGCGCAGCCGCAGCTGCAGGTGACGCAATTGATGAGCGAGATGGCCTCGATCAAGGCGCTCCTGGAGCGTCAGCTGGCCGGTTTCGCCTGGGGCGAACTGTCGCGTCACGAGCCGACCCGGGCGCTGGTCCTGTCGGAAATGCTCGACGCGGGCTTCTCCGGACAGCTCTCGCGCAAGCTGATCGCCGA
>JAJZPJ010000289.1 GCA_021811225.1 Pseudomonadota bacterium | reverse complement strand
ATGGACAGCATCAAGCAGGCCAGCCTGCAGAACGTCAGCAGCACCAAGCAGGCCGAGAGCGCGGCGCACAACCTGAGCGAATCGGGCCAGAGGCTGATCAGCGTGCTGGAGCAATACCGGATCTGAGGCCATGCCGAGCGACGCGGAATTCCTGCAGCGGCTGCTCGCGACCTTCCGGGTCGAGGCCGATGAACACCTGGAGGCGATGGCCTCCGGGCTGCTCGAGCTGGAAAGGCGCCCCTCGGCCGAGGACCGGGCGATGATCGTCGAGCGCATCTACCGCGAGGCGCACAGCCTGAAGGGTGCCGCCCGCGCCGTCAATCTGGCCGAGATCGAGACGCTGTGCCACGCGCTGGAGAGCGTTTTCGCCGGATTGAAGGGCGATCGCCTGCCAGGCTCGCCGCCGCTTTTCGACCTGCTGCAGCAGGCCTTGACGGTTCTCGGGGAGCTGCTCGCCGCCCCGGGCGGCGCCAGTCTCAAGCCGGCCTTGCTGCAGCGCCTGCAGTCGCTGGCCCAGGGTGCGAGCGCCGAGGCGTCGGCGCAGGAGGTGCCGGAGGCGCCTGCGCCAGCACCGGAGCCCGTAGCGCCGGCGCCTGGCGCAGCCACGATCAGGGTGGCGACGGCGAAGCTCGATGCGGTAATGCGCCAGGCCGAAGAGCTGTTCGCGCCGCGGCTGGCGGCGGGCCAGCACGCCGTCGATCTGGGCGAGGCCGTGGCAGCGTTCGCCGCCTGGAAAAAGCGGCGCTTCGGGCTCCAGCCGAGCTTGCGTTCGCTCGAGCGCTCGCTGCCGCAACAGGGCAAGAAGCTGGCGGGCGAGCTCAGGCGCTTGCTGGATTATCTGGAGGCGGAGGCGCTCAGCCTGAAAGCCATCGAGGACCGCCTGGCAGCGCTGCAGAGAGCATCCGAGCAGGATCACCGCACCCTCTCCGGGATCGTGGATGCGCTGGTAGACGACGTGAAGGAGCTGCACCTGCTGCCCTGCGCTTCGCTCCTGGCCACGCTGCCGCGGCTGGCCCGGGAGCTCGCGCGCGACCGGGGCAAAGAGGTGAAGCTGACGATTTCCGGCGGCGAGATCGAAATTGACCGCCGCATCCTGGAAGAGATCAAGGATCCGCTCAGCCATCTGCTCAGGAACAGCATAGATCACGGCATCGAGCCTCCGGCGGCGCGGCAGGCGGGCAACAAGCCGGTGTCCGGTGCGATCAGCATCGCGGTCGCGCAGAAGGACAGCAACAAGGTCGAGATCGTGTTCGCCGACGACGGGGCGGGGATGGATGTGGCGAAGCTCAAGGCGGCGGCGGCCCGGCTGGGGCTGGTCTCGCGCCCGGACCTGGAGAATCTGGACGAGCGGGAGGTGCTGGCGCTGAGCTTCCGCTCCGGACTATCCACCAGCGCCATGGTCACGGATCTTTCCGGCCGTGGCCTGGGGCTCGCCATCGTGCGCGAGAAGATCGAGCGGCTCTCCGGCAGCATCGCGATCGAGACCCGACCCGGAGCGGGTACCCGTTTCCGCATCGTGCTGCCATTGACGCTCGCCACCTTCCGCGGCGTCCTGGTCCGCGTCGCGGAGCAGAATTTCATCATTCCCGCGGTCAATGTCGAACGGGTGGCGCGCGTCGCCGCCCGGGACGTCCGAACCCTGGAGAATCGCGAGACGATGCCGCTGGCCGGGCAAGCGGTGTCGCTGGTTTGGCTGAGCGACGTGCTGGAACTGCCGCGCAGACATTCGTCCTCGGCACCGGAGAGCCATCCCGTCGTCGTCCTGGGCCTGGGGCTTGAGCGTATCGCCTTCCGGGTCGATGCGGTCGTCGGCGAACAGGAGGTGCTGGTCAAGGGACTGGGCCGGCAGCTCGCGCGCGTGCGCAACCTGGCCGGCGCCAGCGTCCTGGGCACGGGACAGGTGGTGGCGGTGCTGAACGTCCCGGACCTGATGAAGTCGGCGGTGAAGTTCGCCGCGAATCTGCCAGCTTCGCAGCCGATCACCCCCGCCGGCGGACCCACCGAGGGCGTGCGTCGCTCGATCCTGGTGGTGGAGGACTCGATCACCTCGCGGGCCCTGCTGAAGAACATCCTGGAGTCGGCCGGCTACCAGGTCACCACCGCCGTCGACGGCCTCGATGCGTACACCACGCTGAAAACAGGGGCCTTCGATCTCGTCGTCTCGGATGTCGAGATGCCGCGCATGGACGGCTTCGACCTGACCGCCAGGATGCGGGCGGACAAACAGCTGGCCGGGCTGCCGGTGGTGCTGGTGACGGCGCTGGCCTCGCGCGAACACCGCGAGCGCGGCATCGACGTCGGCGCCAACGCCTATATTGTCAAGGGCAGCTTCGACCAGAGCGATCTGCTGGAGGTCATCGCGCGGCTGATCTGAGCCGCGAGGATGCGTTACGTCAACCCACGATGAGGCAATCCTCTTGATCAAGGTGCTGGTGGTGGAAGATTCCCCGGTAGTGCGCGAATTTCTGGTGCATGTGTTGAGCGCCGATCCCGACATCCTCGTGGTGGGCACGGCGCACGACGGCGAACAGGCGCGGGAGGCCGTCCGGCGGCTTGCGCCCGATGTCGTCACCATGGACATTCACATGCCCAGGCTGGACGGCATCGAGGCCACCCGCCGGATCATGGAGAGCCATCCGGTACCGATCGTCGTCGTCAGCGGCAGCAGCGATCCGAGCGAGGTGGCGACGACCTTCCGCGCCATGGCGGTGGGCGCGCTGGCGGTGCTGCGCCGGCCGGCGGGCATCGGCCATCCCGAGCACGAGGCCACGGTCCGTGAACTGGTGCAGACGGTGAAGCTGATGGCCGAGGTCAGGGTGGTGCGGCGCTGGCCGCGAGCGCGGCAGGATGCCTTGCCCGTTCCTCCTCCGGCCGTCGGGCCGGCGCCGGCCAGGTTGCGGGCGGTGGCCATCGGCGCCTCGACCGGCGGCCCGC
>JAJZPJ010000288.1 GCA_021811225.1 Pseudomonadota bacterium | reverse complement strand
TCGGTGATGACCACGTGGGTATGCGTGACCCGTTGCGCCGTCTCGGTGAGCCCCCGGGTGTTCCGGTAGGAGGCGCCGCCCAGGATGAGCAGAATCAAAAATATCGAGGCCAGCGAAGCCCAGATTCTCGTGCCGATCAGGAATTTCATCTTGCCTCCGTTTAAAAGGTACGGCTCATACCTGCTCGTTCACGACGATGCTCCGGTCGGCGAGCAGCTTCGCCGCATCGAGCAGCACCGTGCGCTCGCGGCTCACGCCCTGCAAATATTTCTCGCGGATGCCGGTGAGCGTCGGCAGTGACGGCTGGATCTCGGCCGACGGAATGCGGCGCACGCCGAGGATGGCATCGGCGAGGATGCCGAAGCGCATGTCCGCCGACTCGAGGACGATGATCTTGTTGAGGTCGGTCAGCCCCCTTTCCGGGAGAGCGAAGAACTTCTTGAGGTCGATGACGGAAAGGATCTCGCCGCGCAGATTGACGATGCCGAGCACGAAGTCCGGGGTGCAGGACAAGGGCGTGAGATTTTCCAGCGGATGGACTTCGCGCACGTGGCGGGATTCCAGCGCGTAGGTCTCCTGCGCCAGCAGGAACTCCAGCCACTCGGACGAACCGGCGTTCTCCGCCCGCACCGGTTCCCGCGCCAGAAGTCGTGCCCGCTCCTTCAGTATCCCGGCATCCGGCACCGACGCACCATCGATGGCGAGATGCGCCGCCTCGATGCGCTGATGCAGCGCGCGCCAGTCTGTCGCGGCCGTAAGCCGCTTCGGCCCGGGCTGCCGGGAATTCATCGGGACCTCTCCTCACGCGGCAGGCTCGCCAGCACCGCGCCGACGATCTCGGCCAGCCGCCCGGCAGTCAGGCCCTCCGCTTCGGGCAGCAGTTCGTCGTCGGCGTGGCCGCGCAGCAGCGCCAGGGTGTGGACGAAATGGCGCTCTGCCTGGCGGCGCCGGCCCTGCGACAATTCGAGATTGCCCAGGGCGAAGCGCGCCAGCACGAAGCCCGAATCGAGATACAGGGCGCGTTCGAGCGAGCGCACCGCGGCATCGGTCCGGCCCAGCTCCTGCTCGATGCTGGCCTGCAGGTAGTAATGCGCCGGATCGAGCTTGTCGGCGGCGATCGCGACTGCGCACCAGTCGAACGCCTCGGCCAGACGGCCCTGGTTGGCGCAGCGCCGGGCGGCGCCGCCCGGCGGCTCGACCGCGTCATCGGCGTGCGGCTCCGCCTGCCGGCATGCGACTGACATCGGCCGGCCGGGCTGGTGTGCGCCTGTGCCGGCAATCGGCTGCCACGGGTCCGGGGCCTCTGCGGCAGGGGGCGTCTGGATGAACTCCGGACCGGACTCGATCGGCCGCCCGATGCCATCGGACTTGCGGTAGAAGAAGGCGCCGGGAAATTCGACCGGCGAGAAGCCGGGAAACAGGCTGTTCGACGTCTCGGCCGGACTGACCACCAGCCAGCCGCCATCGACCAGGCAGTTGCGGAAGCGGGCGACGGTTTTCCTGGCCTGATCGGCGGTGAAATACATCAGCACGTTGCGGCACAGGATCACGTCCATCGCATTGCTGTTGTTCACCAGCGCAGGATAGACATCGGCGGCGAGATTGAGATAGGAAAACGTCACCCTGGCCCGGATGTGCGCAGAAAGCTGCAGACGCCCGTCCTGACGCTTCCTGAAGTAGCGCTGCCTGACCCAGTCCGGGGTGCCGCGGAACGACCAGTCGCCATAAACGCCTTCCGCCGCCTTGCGCAGGAAGCCAGGGTTGATGTCGGTCGCAAGTATGCTGATATTCCAGGCCGCGGGATCCGGGATCAGGCCGTCGAGCAGGATCGCCAGCGTGTAGGCTTCCTCGCCGGTACAGCAGCCCGCGCTCCAGATGCGCAGTCGCTGCCCGCCGTTCCGGCGGCTGCGCAGCAGTTCAGGCAGGACGTGATCGCCGAGGGCGTCGAGGCTGTCCTGTTCGCGGAAAAAATAGGTTTCCCCGACGGTCAGGTGGCTGGCGAGAACGTCGACCTGCTCGCGCGTCGGGCTCGCCCCAAGCAGCCAACGGGCACAGGTCTCGCCGTCGGCAAAACCGAACTCGGCGGCGGCGGCGGTGACGCCGCGCTGCAGGTCGCGCCAGCGCGCTTCGGGAAAATGCAGCCCCAGGCGAACGGCGACGAAATCGCTCAAGCCGGCGAGCAGTGCACCGGGAAGGTTCGGCGCGGCGGTGGCCGCTCGCACCGAGGCCGGCATTAGGCACTCTCCAGCGCACGTGAGAGAGCTTGGTCCTCGTCCAGCGAGAGGAATTGCTCCAGGTCCTGAATCAGGACCAGGCCGTCATCGAGCTTCACCACCCCTGCCAGATGCACGAGCCCCGGCAGCATCTGCTGCGCGGCGACGGCCGCCTCGCCGGGGTAGTCGAGCACGCCGTGCACGGCATCGGCCACCAGGATCACCGGCCGCCGTGCCGTGCACGCCACCACCATCTGGTCGGAGAGACCCAGGGTGCGCCCGGTCAGGCCGAAGCGCCGGCGCAGATCGATCACCGGAATGACGCGCCCCTGCACATTGACCACACCGAGCACGATGCCCGGCGCCTGCGGCAGCGGGGTGACCTCGACGGCACGGACGATCCGCTCGACGACCCGCAGCGGCAGTCCGTAGCGCTGGCTGTCCAGGGTGAAAACGACGAACTGATCGCCCATCATGGCCGGAGGGCGTACCTGAAACGTCGTGCGCAGACCCGCAATGCGCTCATGCCAACGATCCTCCGCGTGACGGAAGCCGGCCCTGTCCAAAAGAATTTGCCGGCGTCATCGACTATGACGATACCCGCATCTTGCGGCTATGTCATTCGGGATATGCCTATTTTAGGTAAGGATTTCCTGACGATGGCGTCGGATTGCCCATGATGCAGCCACGGGATCTCACTGCCTGGGGAGGCCGTGTTTGATCGC
>JAJZPJ010000287.1 GCA_021811225.1 Pseudomonadota bacterium | reverse complement strand
CTCCAGTACATGGGCGAACCCGCGGCGCAGACCCGCGAGCGCGTCGGCGTCTATGTGCTGATCTTCCTGGCTGCTTTCTTCGTCCTGGCCTACGCGCTCAAACGCGAGTTCTGGAAAGACATACACTAACCGTCAGTGCATCGCGAAATGTTGCATATGGGGCATCATCGAGATTACAGCGCAGCATCGGTTCGCCGCGTGGTGCGCGACGCGGACTATTCCTGGGGTACGAGTACCATGATGAACCTGTACTCGGGCACCACGTGCCCGTTCAGCCAACGCTGCCGCATCGTCCTGTACGAGAAGCAGATGGACTTTCAGGTGATCGACGTCGATCTCTTCAACAAGCCTGAGGACATCGCCGTCATCAACCCGTACAACCGCGTGCCGGTGCTGGTGGATCGCGATCTCGTGCTCTACGAGTCGAACATCATCAACGAGTATATCGACGAGCGCTTTCCGCATCCGCAATTGATGCCGCCCGATCCGATCATGCGCGCGCGGGCGCGCCAGTTGCTGTTTACCATGGAGCACGAACTCTTCAGCCACATCGAGGCCTTGGAAAAGAACCAGAAGTCGGCCGAGAAGTCGCGCGCTCACGTGCGCGATCGTTTGACCGAATTGGCGCCGATCTTCACCAAGCAGAAACACATGCTCGGCGACGAGTTCTCGATGCTCGACGTCGCCATCGCGCCGCTGTTGTGGCGCCTGGATCACTACGGCGTGGAGCTGGGCAAGCAGGCGGCACCGCTGATGAAGTACGCGGAACGGATCTTCAGCCGCCAGGGCTTCATCGATGCGCTGACGCCGTCCGAGAAGGTGATGCGCCGCTAGGTCCGTTAGCCCCATGTCGGAACCCGCTTCCACCAAGCCCTATCTGCTTCGCGCCATCCACGAGTGGTGCGTCGATCAGGGCTTCACGCCCTATCTGAACGTGATCGTCGATGCTCACACCCGGGTGCCGCGCCAGTACGTCAAGGACGGCCAGATCGTCCTGAATCTCGGCCCCGAGGCTACCCACCAGTTGCTCATGGGCAACGAAATCATCAGCTTCACGGCGCGCTTTTCCGGCGTCGCGCAGGCCTTGTCGATCCCGGTCGCCAACGTCGCCGCGATCTATGCGCGCGAAAACGGCCAGGGTATGGCTTTCGAGGTCGTACCGGCGGAGTCGGCCGCCGCCGAGGCGGCCACGCCGTCGACCGGGGAGACGCCACCCGAGCCGGCGCCGCCGGGACGCTCGCATCTGACGCGGATCAAGTAGGACCTCTGCGCAGGCGGCGCGCGGGCGCTACAGCGTCAGTCTGCCGCCCGGCAGCGGTAGTGCCAGCTGCAGCCGGCTGATGGTGGGCGCGAGGTCGAGGCCGGTGCTGCGCTTCAAGGCCGCGGCCCTGATCCGCATCTCCTCCAGCGTGACGTCCACCGGTTCGCTGGCGACGCCGAAAGCAATCGCGTTGCCGCTGTCGCAGGAAGGAAACACCACGCTGCGGCCTTCGAAGGCCAGCGAGATGCGTTGGACGCTGGCGCCGAAACCACGGCTTCTGCCCAGCAGATTGCACACCAAAAGGCCGCTGTTCGAGAGCCGCGCGCGCGCCTCAGCGTAGAAGGCGGCGCTGTCCAAGCCGCCGGGTCGGGCATCGGCCCCGAAGCCATCGACCAGGATCAGATCGAATCTTCCCCGGCTGGTCGCGACGTAGTCGGCACCGTCGGCGATGACGATTTTCAGACGTCGTGGATCGACGGGCAGGTGAAAGTATTGCTGGGCCATCGGCGCAATGCGCGGATCGATTTCGACCGCGGTGATGCGAGTATGCGCGAGGTGGCGGTAGAGGTACTTGGCCAGGGAGCCGGCTCCGAGCCCGATCAGCAGCGCGCGGCGCGGCCAGTCGTCGTCCGGACGCAGCAGCAGGCAGGCCATCATCTCGCGGGTGTAGGCCAGTTCCAGGGCGTGAGGTCGGCGGATGCGCATCGACCCCTGGATCCACTCGGAACCGAAGTGCAGACTGCGTACGCCGGCTTCCTCGCTGATCTCGATCGGGTGCTCGGTCATGATGAATGGATGGGAGAGGCTGCTAGTTCGCCGGAAATGCACTGGAAGCGAATCGGGGTTTTGACAAAAAGGAGCGCCGCGGCATAATCGTCATCGGCATTCGGCGCACTGCCATTGCATGAATCGCGCCGGGGAACGAAAGGACGGCAATGCTCAGGTTCATTATTTCATGTCTTTCACTATTCTTGTTTTCTCCAGCCAGTCATGCCGGATGTGTTGCGGCAAGCGACTACAACGACTGCATCATCGACGCGATGAAAGGGGTCACGAGCAATCTGGCTGCGCTGGCGATTAAAAATGCTTGCCATGCAAAATTCGCCGTCAAGATCGTTGTTTCCCCCGTCCCTCAACAAGTCATCGCCGATCTCACCAGCGGCCTGGGCAACGGTTCCGAGCTCGGGCAACTGAGCGGAACCGTATACAACGGCAACAAGGTTTGGGCGATCACCAGCATAACCGTCTTGATCACGCCGAAATCCGGCAAACCCGCTGAAGGTAAAGCGTACAACGCAAAGATTCTCGACGCGAACTACCTGGATGATGGCAGGGGGGCAATGCCGCAGACCAACGGCTTGTTCCGTTTCCGATCCGACATGGACTTGTCTTCAGGCTACGACTGGAAAATTGTTGGCGCGAAAGGCTACCGGAGCCGTTAGTCCGACGCAGCGCGCCGGTTTCTGCGCGACTTTCGGGGCTTTCCGGGCTGCTGGTCCATGCTCGGCCGCCCCGATTTTCTCGGCGAGTCTGAGCGCGAAGGTTCCGCCTTTGGTCCCCCCGCCGGGAATCGAACCCAGATCTAGCGCTTAGGAGGCACTCGTTCTATCCATTGAACCACGGGGAGCGGCCGGCGCGTATTCTAGCCCGATACTGGCGCTCACGTATAATCTGCCGGC
>JAJZPJ010000286.1 GCA_021811225.1 Pseudomonadota bacterium | reverse complement strand
GGCTTCAGCTCCCCTCCCCCGTGTGGCTTTACCAGCGCCATGCCTTAACTCCCCCTCGTCTCTAGCAGATCCCAAGGCTAGCATCTCCTCCTCCATGCTCCGATCCTATTTGTTTATTGGGAAATAAAGGAGTCGAATTCGGCTATCGGATTCCTTGATCTGGATCAAAATCGACCGCGAACCGGGCTCGCGCAGCGCCGTCGCGAACGAAAGCGCAAGGCTCACTTCTGCTTGGCGTCCTTGGCTTCCCGGGCTTGCCTCTGCTTGAGTTCGCGCAACCGCGAATCGACCGCCGAGCGCGCGTAGAAATCGCCGTCGTCGGCCCGCTGCGCCAGATGCAGCTGCTCGATCGCTGCCGGCAACTGCCCTTGCAGGACATAGACCTCGGCCAGCGCGCGATGCTGTTCGAGGTGCTTGCCCAAGGCGGCGTAGGTCTTGGCCTGCAGGCTGTGCATGCGCAGATCGGAAGGATAGTTCTGCAACTCGCTGGTCGCGACGCGCAAGGCCTGCTGCGGCTGGCCGGCGGCGAGCAGATCATCGACCAGGGCGTAGGCGAGGGCTCGCTCGTGGGGGTAGAGAAGTTGCGCGGCGCGCAGGGTTTTCAGCGCCCCGTCCGTATCATTCTGGTCCATCTGCAATTGCGCGGCGAGCGATTCGATCATCGCCGAGCGGGCCTTCAGGCGGCGCAGTTCTCCCATCTGAAGCTCGGCGGCGGCATAGTTCTTGGCGCGCAACTGGGCGCGGGCGAGCCCGTAGCGGGCGGCGATCTCGTCGCCGAACTTGTGCGCCTGCAGCCGCGCGGTGAACGCTGCGACGGCGGCGCCGGGCGGTCCCTCTTCGGCCTGGAGCTTGGCGCGCACCAACTGGAAGTCGAGCGAATCGGCCACCTGCCGGTAGGGCATGGTCGCGATGCGGTTCTCCATGTCGGCGATGCGCTCGGTGGTCAAGGGGTGGGTCAATAGATAACTGGGGGCGTTGTTTTCGTAGAGGCGACCGTTCTTCTGCAGCCGCTTGAAGAAGGTGGCCATGGCGCGCACGTCGAAGCCGGCGCGCTCGAGCAGTTTCAGACCCATGCGGTCGGCCTCGCGTTCGAAGTCGCGCGAATAGGCGAGCTGATGCTGCATGGCGCCGGCCTGGCCGGCCATCATCGCGCCCATGGAGACGTCCGAATTGCTGCGCGCGGCGAGTATCGCCACCGCCATCGACAGCAGCATCGGCAATTGCGCCTGACTCTGTATGCCCAACTGGCGCGCCATGTGGTGCTGGGTGACGTGGGAGATTTCGTGCGCCAGCACCGAGGCGAGTTCCGATTCCGAATGCGCCGCGAGGATCAGCCCGGTATGCACGCCGACGTAACCGCCGGGCATGGCAAAGGCATTGATGGTGGGGTCCTTGAGGACGAAGAACTTGAAGGGCTGGCCGGCGTCGTCGCTCTGCGCCACCAGGCGCATTCCCAGCTGGTTGATGTAACCGGTGATCTCGGGGTCGTCGAAATAGGTCGGATCGTGCAGACGGATCTCCTGCATGGCCTGCGCCCCGATGCGCTGCTCCATCGCCGGGGTGAGATAGACCTGGGATGCCTCGCCGAGATCGGGCAGGCCGTTGGCCAGCACAGCCGGGGCGAACCAGAACAACAGCAGCAGCAGGGGTGCCATCAGTCGATTGCGCATCCGCGTATGATAGCGGTTCCGCTCTTCCGTTCCACCGCCGGCGGGCCCGAAAGCCGCCGGCATCAGTCAGGCTCGGTCATGGACTCTCCACCCACCTCTCCGCTCACGCATTTCGACGCCGCCGGGCAGGCCCACATGGTGGACGTCGGCGACAAGGGCGAGACCCGGCGCATCGCCCGCGCCGCCGGCCAGATCGCGATGAAGGCCGAGACCCTGGCGCTGATCCGCGAAGGCAATGCCAAGAAGGGCGACGTGCTCGGCGTCGCCCGCATCGCCGCGATCCAGGCGGCCAAGCGCAGCGCGGAACTGATCCCCCTGTGCCACCCGCTGGCGCTGACCCGGGTCGCGGTCGAGTTCGCCCTGGATGCGGAGAACAGCCGCGTTCATTGCGAGGTCGTCGCCGAGACCGTCGGCCGCACCGGCGTCGAGATGGAAGCGCTGACGGCGGTCGCGGTCGGACTGCTGACCATCTACGACATGTGCAAGGCCGCCGACCGGGGCATGGTGATCGGCGGCATCGGCCTGCTGGAGAAGAGCGGCGGCAAGTCCGGCCACTGGCTGCCGCCCGGATAACCCACCTGGAATATCAGCAAATAAGTGCATTTTGACTAGCCGCTTTTCTATCAAAACATTAAATTGCACCGTCCGCCGAAATCTGCAGAATTGAGTTAGATTTAAATCTTTACTTACAATCTAATTCAAAGTCGTTTCAATTCTGCCGGAGGAGAACACATTCGATGGACAAGTTGCGCAGAACATTGTTGAAGGGTGCGGGCGCGGGCAGCGCGCTGGCCGCCGCGCTGGCCGCGGGCGTGCTGCAGCCGGCGCAGGCGCTGGCTGCAGGAGCGGACCAGGCGGCCTTCGCCGCCAAGGATCTCGGCGGCGCGCTGAAGGGCCTCAACATCACCGCGACCGCCGAGAGCCGCGATCTGCTGATGCGGGCGCCGGACATCGCGGAGAACGGCGCCGTGGTGCCGGTCGATGTCATCAGCAACATTCCCAACACCACTTCGATCTCCATCCTGGTCGATAAGAATCCCTTCCCGCTGTCGGCCCACTTCGACTTTTCCAATGGCGCCCAGCCCGACCTCAGCGTGCGCCTGAAGCTCGCCAAGACCTCGATCGTCAAGGTGGTAGCCAAGGCGGACGGGAAGTTCTACAGCGTGCAGAAGCAAGTCAAGGTCACCGCCGGCGGCTGTGGAGGCTAGCAACCGTTTGTCGCCGGGATGTTTTTACCCGGAGACATTACGGGTGCTTGTGCCGTGCAACGGCCTAGTGTCCGTTT
>JAJZPJ010000285.1 GCA_021811225.1 Pseudomonadota bacterium | reverse complement strand
TTAGCGTGAAAGAGATGATAGTCAAAGCGAACCTGCCCCTGGCCAGCAAAGGCCATGTTGAGGGGGAATTGCGAAGATCAAGCGTTGGCTGGGTTGATGAAGCCGAACTTGGTCAGGGCCTTGATCCAGCGTGGGGCATTTCGTTGAACGGACAGGGCTTCATAGTCGGTGGCGGAATCCCGGTAATGTTCGCGCCGCTTGAGCATGAAGAAGATGGTGCGCAGAATTTTATGGCCGATAGCGATGATGGCGCGTTTGTAGCCGCGCCTGACCATGAGTGCTTGGAACTTTGACTTGAACACCGACTTGGTACGGCTAGCGGCATGAGCGAACTCGCAGAGCAGACGGCGGACATACAGATTGCCCTTGCGGAGATGGCCGGATTTGCGCTTGCCGGCCGACTCATTGTTGCCCGGACAAATGCCGACCCAGGAGGCCAGGCGATCGGCGTTACCAAAAGCAGCCATGTCGGTACCGATTTCGACCAGCAGCATTGCGGCGCCGATCAGATCGATGCCGGGAATGGTCTGCAACAGTGCCAAGGCGTTGCGCTCGGATTCAAGTTCGCCCAGCAGGCGGGCGTCGAAGCGGGTGATGCGGACCTCAATTTCCTCGATATGCCGCATCAGTTCGTCGAGCACGAAGCGGTGGCTGGCGGTCAGTTCTCCTTGCAGGGCGTCGAAGATTTCCTCCCGACTAGCCTTCAGTCGCCGGCTGGCCAGAGCGAGCACTTCGTGCGGCGGCTGCCCGGCGATGATGGCCTTGACCATGGCACGGGCGGACTGGCCATGCAGATCGCTGACCACCACACCCAGGCGAACCCCGCTATCGGTCAGCACCTTGTGCAGGCGGTTCTTCTCGGAGGCCAGGTGGCCGACGAGTTTCTGCCGCTGACGGGCAATCAGGCGCAATTCCCGCAGTTTGGCCGGCGGAACAAACGAGCCGCGCAGCAATCCTGCGCGCGCCAGCGTCGCCAGCCAGTGAGCATCGCCGACATCCGTCTTGCGGCCTGGCACATTCTTGACGTGCCGCGCATTCACCACCATGGCGCGGATACCCACCGCCTCCAGCGCCGCGTACGGACTCTTCCAGTAGATGCCGGTGCTTTCCATCACGACCTCGTCCGGCCGGAGCGAAGCTACCCACTCGGCCAACTCTCGCCGATCCCGTTTGAACCCGCCAAACTGCCGTTGCTCGATGCGTGTGTTGCCGCCGACTTCATCGATCAACGCGCAGGCCGTGATCTGCGCCTGATGAATGTCCAGGCCGATCACGCGTTTGTACAGCGCCATCAGTTCCATAACGCCTCCTGTCTATTTACAATCACGGGCGGAAGGTGGCGGGTGCCGGAACTGAATGTGCCTGAAGGCGACAAGTCGCCAACGGCCTGTTTAGCGTGCGCTCTCTATGGAAGCAATCTGGGGTGCGAGTCAGTCCGGCGGGTCACGTTAACCGCGGGGTCAAGCCGCCAAAAAGTATCACGACCTCTACCTGCCACCTTCCACCCTGAAGTCTCTTTCATCTTCAGGGGTGATGGCAACCACCATGATCGTTAACCAATCGATCAACGCGCTGCTGACCGAACTGAGGGCGAACCCGCGTTTGCGCTGGGGGCTATGGATCATCGCTGGCGTGTTATGGCTCTATGGCGTACTGGCATTGCATGACGCGGTCCAGACTAAGCGCGACAGCTACCTTGTTTTGATCCAGAGAGTGACGCGGCTCCAGGGAACCGCCACGCAAGGCGAATGGTCGAAACGCCTCGCGGAGGCAAAATCGCTGCAACTCAATTTGGAGAGCCGTCTGTGGCGCGAGAGCACCATCGGCTTGGCGGAGGCGACGTTCCACGACTGGCTGTACCAACTCGCCCAGCAAGCCAGCCTCGGCAATGTACAATTGCAGGTCGCCGCCCAGGACGACGTGAGCGGTCAGAAAGGAACGGCGAACGGTGACGCGCCGATAGCATCGGGCCTGTGGCGGGTCAGCGCGAAGTTGAGTTTCGATTTCAATCCGCAGAGTTTTTACCCCCTGCTCGCGCAGATTTCCAGTCATGAAAAGAAGGTGTCTGTCGAATCGCTGGTGATACGCAGCATGCCGACGCCGAAGGCCGAGCTGCTGCTGGTCGCCTATTTCCTCAGGCCGCCGTCCGTTGCATCCACGGAGACAAACCAGAGAAATGATCAGCAGTAAGGATGGCGATTGCCCATGCTGAATTCCTCGCGCGGATGGCCGATCCTGCTCGCGCTGCTGGCGACTGCCGGCGTTGCCGAGTGGCTGCTCGCGCCCGTCCCGCCAGCACCGCGAGCGCTGCACAGGTCCGCCGAGCCCTGGGTCTTGCCCCAGAGTTACATGGCCCAGACGGAACAAGCCAGAGCAATCCTCGACAAGACCGCCCTATGGGGCAAGCTGCCGGCGGTCGAAGCCGCGAAACCTTCGGGCGACCCGGAGTGGCATTTTCTCGGCATCGCAACGAATGGCAAAGAGCGATATGTGCTGATCAAGGTGGATGGACAACCGGAACAGCGTTTGACTATCAACGACAAGCTGCCGGGCGGGAGCAAGATCCTGAAGATCGAAAACGATTCGCTATGCATCCTGATCGACGGCAAGAAGCGCCGCCTTGGCATCTATGAAACGGGTCCGAAGTTCTTATGAGAAATAAACTTTTATTGGCGGCCCTGGTGTCCGCGATGCTGATGGCCGGCTGCGCCACGGAAAAACCGATGCTGCCGCCGCCCCTGGATCTGCCGGCAAAGGTCCAGGAATACGCCGCCTCCATGCAGTCGGGCACAGCCATGAACGAGGCGCCTTCGACGCAGATCGCCGAGACGCCCAAGCCGCCTCCGGCGGATCTGACCAGCACCGTCAAGGCATCGCCACCCAAGGCTCCCGCGGCCGCCGAGAAGGCCGACATCACCCTGGCCTTCGAGCAGATGCCCCTGCCCAGTTTCATTCAGATGGT